>DAHVFL010000547.1 GCA_027316975.1 Chloroflexota bacterium
GCTCTGCTCATCATAGTTGAGTAGTGTAATCGTGGAGCCATCGGGCGCGCGGTACTGGTGGCGTGTATCGCCCAGGCACCCATCGATGACGGTCAACAAAATCGCGCGCTCGTCAGCCGTGATGTGTTTGAGCGCGGCAAGATCGAGCAGCGCCGTAGCGAAGAGGCTGGCGAAACGCAGGGTTTCCTGTTGCAGCTTTTCCTCGTACTGTTTGATGAGCTCGCGCGCGCCACTGTTGTTCGCAATCACCGGGTCTTCCAGGCTGTGTTCCCCGCGATAGGAACGACTGACCGGGCGCAAACGCAGGCTGGCGGTAGGCGGTTGCTGCCATACGTTGGCTTCGGCGACATCATGGTGGGCGCTGGCTCTGCCCGCCAGGCTCTCCGGCAGATGCACGGGAAGCATGTTGGCAAAGGCCAGGCTGAAAAGCTGTTGGGCGGTATCGCCGTCTCTTGCCTGGAGCAGTTGCATTGCCAGGGTATGCAGGTTGGCGGCATAGTTGGCGTTGGGACGCGCCGAGGCTGCCAGCACGGAGGCGCGGCGCACAACTTTATCTACCTCGGCCAGGGCGTTGCGGCGGAAGGAATCGGCGTTTTTCCCCGGCGCAAACCAGTTCGTCAGCGCGTTCAACTGGTTATCGGCCTCCTGAAGCAGCTCCTCCTGGGATGATCTATTTTCCAGGGTTGGCGATGGCGGCTCCAGGTGTTCTGCAACGATCTTGATGAGGCGATCTTTCCTGCCTGTCTCGATCCACTCTGCCAGCAATGCGCGTATGCGGCGGCTGTAGAGTGTGAGCGATTGCGCGAAACCGTGTACGTAAGCTACAACTGCCGCTTTATAGGCCTGGTATGCGTCAAAATCGGGTCGTCCCTGTTGCGCGGCCTGCATCATATTGGCCAGGTATTGCGCGGCCTCGCGCGCCATGGTATTCCATATTTCGAAGGCGCGCTGCCATTGCTCGGTCATGGCGCGTCCATGTTCGGGTGAGTATTCTTCCGGCAGGGTGCGTAAATCCTCGTCCAGCGATTGCAGGGAATTCCACAGGTGCGGCAAGTCTCCCTGGCGCAGAGCGCCTTTGCCGGTACTGGCTCTCATCTGTTCATCGAGGAAGGTTTCGATGGCGATGGCTTCCGGCGTGGCCTGGTAGAGCAGGGCCGGGGCAAGGAAACTGGTGATGGATGTGGCGCGGCTGGAATCGTAAATGGTCGTGATATTGGCCCATTCTTTGAGGGCTGCCAGGTCGTTCTGGCATTGTTCCAGCGTGTATTCTGCTTCCAACGTGGCGCGTACCTCGTCGCGCACTTCTTGCGCGGTCAACTGGTAGCGATACAACTCACGATGGGAGTGGAAAAAGAAGCGCATAATGACGCGATACCAGCGTATGCGATTAGGACTGACCAAATAGCTGAAAATCGGCAGGCGGTCGGTGAGTTGGAAGACAGCAGATGTTGAGATGGGTTCGGGCATTACGCCCGCGCCGATCACGCGCGTTCCGGGCATGTCAAATGCGCGATGCTGGTCTTCATGTACTACAGCCGAATTGTCTGGCCGGTATCCATTGTGCATAATTCTGGCGCTCTCCAAGGCCTCTCATTGCTCATACTTGAACATTCGTCTACAACGAATATTATTGTAACACGGGCAGTCCACCCAGGGTATCGTTCTGGTACTGATTGACTGCTTGTAATTTCTCTTAATCTCTCTCAAAGTACTCATTCTTTGCGGCAATAGAGAAATCGGAAATAGTGATGACTAACGAATCAAACATGTTTTAGCACAATGTTCACACCAGCCGACCAACTTCCCATCATCTTCATGCACGTTCGTCAGACGCCGGGCGCAGTGACAGACGTAGCCGTGTGGGTGCGCGGGGTTGCCAAAGACGAGCGTATGGGG
>DAHVFL010000548.1 GCA_027316975.1 Chloroflexota bacterium
GTCAATATCACCTCCTGACACCTTCAAGCCGCCGCTTAAGCGTCCCATTTCGCCTGGATGGGGAGTAATCACCGTTCCAGAGGGCAAGAGAGTCCACCAGCGTTCCAGGGCCGAGAGGTTGTTGAGTCCATCGGCATCAATCAAGAGGCGCGGGCGTTGCGCGTCGGGCAGCGAGCGCAGGTGTTCCAGCGCCTGGAGCATGACTTCGCGTGTATGGGCAGATTGACCCAGACCCGGCCCCACCAGGAGGGCACGGTATCCTTCAAGATACGTGATGAGCGCGGACGATTGCTCAAAACTTACCGTCTCTTCACCAGGCAGAAGCGCGAACGTCACCTCGTGCAGTGAGCCGGCGTAGATGGGATGCATACGTTCCGTCACCGCCAGCGTGACCAGCCCCGCGCCAGCGCGTCCAGCAGCGTTGCCCGCCAGGAATGCCGAGCCGGGGTACGCGGGCGAGCCGCAAAACAACAATACCTTGCCAAAGGTGCCCTTATTGCTATCTAGCGGGCGCGGCGGCAGCAGGCTATGCACCAGCTTTCCGGTCAGCATTTCCGTTTGCAGACCCTGTTCGAGTTCGGGGGGCAGCCCAATATCGCCGATGAACAGCTCGCCCGTATAGCCGCGCCCCGGAAAGAAGAAAAAGCCTTGTTTCGGACAGGCCAGGGTAATCGTCATATCGCAGCGTATCGTGCCGGAATCGACTTCTCCCGTATCGGCATTCATGCCCGTTGGCAGGTCAACAGCCACGATGCGCAGCGTCTCGCGTCTGGCACGCTCGTCTCGCGCGCGCGCCAGCAAGCTGCGCATACTTTCGGGCAGCGGACGCGAACGGCCCGTTCCCAGTAGCGCATCAATAATGAAGGCGGCGCGGGAAAAAACCTCTTCCAGGTGGGCCGCTGTTTCTTGTTCTGGCACATCCTGATCCGCGATGGTCAGGCGCTGCTCCTTCCAGCGATAGATGCTGACCTGCGCGCCCCATTTTTGCAGATAGCGGCCCATGACCAGCCCGTCGCCGCCGTTATTGCCGGGGCCGACCAGTATCAGGCATTCTACTTCGTTCACAGAACGCTGGCGGCGAATGGAGTGAGACAGGATTTCCGCCGCGCTTTTTCCGGCATTCTCCATCAGCGTAGGTGAGCTTAATCCAAAGCGGTGATCTGCTTCGGTCTCTAACGCGCGCATTTCATCAACCGTTACAATGTGCATATATTTGGCTCTCCTGCATCGTTTATTTCAGATGATATCTTTATACATCATTGTAATGCGCAAGCTGATTGTTGAAAAGAGGAAAAGGCAATGTTTCACAAATTTCGTCAAATAGGAAGCCAAAATGGTTGACTTGTTCCCACTTATACGATATCCTGAATCAGTAGAGACTATATATTAATGCGCCTTTATCCTTTTTTGTATCGTTGTTCGTCGGAGCAGAACCACAAACGCCCCGCAATTATTTTCAGAGCAGGCGGTCATGCTACAGGAACGAACGTGGCGCGACATGCTGGCAGAGATCATCCATGACACGCACGAGAAGCAGCGCATGGCTACCGCGCTGGGTGTCAACCAGGTGACCCTGTCACGTTGGGCTAATAACCTGTCTCGCCCACGCTCCCAACATCATAAAAAACTGCTCGATGCTATTCCCGCACGGCACAAACAGGAATTCGCCGAACTATTTGCAGTTGAATTTCAGGTCAGCCGCGAGCCAATTACTAATGAACAGAGCGAGGAACCGGTAGAGGAAATACCTTCCGCGTTCTATGCTCGCATTTTTAGCGCCTATACCAGCACCCCGCATGATTTGCGTATCACCTCAATTTTATCCCTCATCCTGCAACAAATGCTTTCGCATCTGGATGTCGATCAGGAGGGCATCTCTATAT
>DAHVFL010000549.1 GCA_027316975.1 Chloroflexota bacterium
AGCCTACGCCACGCTTGGCGAAATCATGGATGTGTTCCGCTCCGCCTTCGGCGAATACATGGAACCCGCAGTGTTCTGAGCCGCCCTTGTGTCATCCTTCGCTGCGCTCAGGATGACAGTCCCGCATTCGTTCGTCACAATTCATCAGGACGGGGGCGGATAGAGCCAGGCAAATCCCCTATTCGGGCGGTAATGTTCATTAGAAAGCCGCAACCTCTGGAATAATCTCGCGACCAAAGATTTCCAGGGGTCGCAGTTCATGCGCGTCCGGCATATTGACAATCACATGCTCGATGCCGACCCCGGCCAACTCCCGGCATATGCTGATGATATCACCGGCGCTCATAGCGCCAGGAGCCAGGTTTACCTCGTTCAGGCATGTTTTCTCGATCTCTCCATAGTCGCGGCCAATCTCCTCACAGTGCCGCTTCAGCATCGCCAGTTTGCCACGAATCTCTTCGGGTTCGAGTACTAACAGGTTGCAGGCATCGGCGTATTGAGCAACGAGCCGCATGGTTTTCCGCTCTCCGTTGCCACCGATCAGGATGGGTGGATGGGGTTGAGCCAGTGGTTGGGGCGCATTATGCGGCTCGGCAAGCTGATAATACCTGCCTGAATATGGTTTAGCCTCACCCTCCCACATCTGGCGCACAATCTGCAAGGTCTCTTCCAGCCGCGCGAACCGCTCCGCGAGTGGGGGGAAAGGTATGCCCAGCCCAACCGCTTCTCTTCTATAACAGCCAGCGCCCAATCCCAGGTAGGTGCGACCCCCTGAAAGCACATCAAGCGTCGAAGCCGTCTTGACCAGCACACCCGGAAAACGGTAAATGACGCCCGTCACCATCGCGCCCAGGCGAATCTTCTTCGTGGCAGCCGCCAGGTAGCCGAGCGTCGTATAGCTCTCCAACATCGGGTCATCCAGCGGTCCCCAGTCAGGAAGCTGGAAGAAGTGATCCATCACCCACAGGCTGGCAAACCCCACCGCCTCCGCGCTCCGCGCAATCTCGGTCAGACGCGGAGCAATTTCTGCCGAACCTCCCGGCCAGCTAAACGAAGGAAGTTGCAATCCGATACGCATCATTGTCTCCTCTCGAAAGAAACCGCGCTGCTCTATTCTTTCTCCATAGGTCATCTTTCTGATGCTCAAAAAGTACGGCATCTTCTGGGAGAGTAGCATGGAAACCTGCCGATTGCATTGAACGATGGGGCAGTATTTGATCTGAACAAAAGAACAGGATAGTAGAAGTAGTAGTAGTAGTAATCATCTCCTTAATGCTCTATAATGGCGTCGAGGAGATGATTTACCTTGAAATTTGTACGCAAACAAATCTATATTACTCCATCACAAGAAAGTGGGATTAAACAACTTGCCATACAGCAAGGAACATCCGAATCTGCTATCTTGCGCAGAGCTTTGGATCAATTTCTCGTCAGGGAAGGTAGTATGGAGATGCAAGACCCTTTCGCTGAACTGATCGGGATGTTTGAGGGTCCTTCGCCGGTAAATCATAATGACATCTACTACGAAGTTCCACAGAAGGGAGACACAGATACACATGCCACGCGATGAACGAAAACACCAGAAAGCGCTCATGAAAAAGCGCAGCAAGCAAAAAGCCGCTTCACAACACAAGACGCAGCAACAGACAATGACAGCATTCTCGGAGCAGAGCATCATTCGACGCGCTCGCGAATATCCTATTTTAGAGTGTCGCATCAGCAGCGACTGGCAAAAAGAACAGCCGGGACTCGTAGAGATTCTGGTAGCTCGCACACAA
>DAHVFL010000054.1 GCA_027316975.1 Chloroflexota bacterium
GCCGCCGCTCATGGCCGCAACTTCAACGGCCTCACTGATGGCGATACCCAGGCTGCCCATGTTTTCGGAGTCCTGCGCCAGGATGCCGCGCCCGGCATTGGTCAGGTTGGTGGGGCTGGCATGGACGGTTGCGCCGTAGGCCTCCATCAGGTTGCGGCGATACGGTTTCTGTTGATAGCTGACCTTCACCATGAAGATTTCGATTTCCATGTTGAAGAACGCGCCCGCCATCGCCAGCGCCGATCCCCATTGTCCCGCGCCCGTCTCGGTCGAAAGCTTCTTGATGCCCTCTTCTTTGTTGTAGAAGGCCTGCGCAACCGCCGTGTTGGGTTTGTGGCTACCAACGGGGCTGACACCCTCGTACTTGTAATAGATACGCGCCGTTGTACCCAGCGCCTTCTCCAGGCGGCGCGCGCGGTAAAGCGGACTGGGTCGCCACTGCCTGTAGACATCGCGAACCGGCTCCGGGATATCGATGTACCGTTCGGCGCTGACTTCCTGCATAATCAAGGCCATGGGGAAGAGCGGCGCGAGATCAGCGGGCGTAACCGGTTGGTGGGTGCCAGGATGCAGAACCGGCGCGGGTGGATTGGGCATGTCCGCCATGATGTTGTACCAGGCGCGGGGCATTTCATCTTCATCCAGAAGGAACTTTGTGTGAACGTTATCAGGCATGGGTAGCTCCTCTCTTTTCTTGCTGCCATAGCAAGCAGAAAAATAAAATCCGCTTTGCCAGCGGATGACGCACGAACGCGGAAATGAGCCAGCCTTCCTCGTATGAGGACTCTGCCTACACTGTATGTCGTACTGTAGAGAAAGTCAAGTATTTACGAGCGTAAAAATTCATCCTCAGCCGCGTAATCAAAATCCTTCTCGTCCACCTTCGCGGGGGGATGCGCTCGTTCCCAGGCAACCGTGCGCCGGATGGCCTCGTCAATATCCACATGCTCGCTATAGCCCAGTTCACGGCGGATGCGGCTCGAATCGACCACGAGATGTTGTTCGGCGTTGATGCCCCATCGTAGAGGTTCTGGCAAACGTCCATGCGGGACGCGCACAATACGCCCCTGCCATCCGGCGGCTTCTGCTATTTTCTCCACCCATTGGGCCATAGTGAAAGTAACCGGCTCACCTACGTTGTAAATACGGCCGGCGGCGCGCTCATCCGTGACGGCCAGCGCAATCGCAGCGGCCACGTTCTCTACATATCCATGTGTCCACTTCCACTCGGCCTCAAGCTCGTCCATCAGGATAGCCGGACGTTGATCGTCCATGCGTTTCAGGAAGGCAAACATGCGATGCTGGTAATCGCCCGGCCCATAGACCATGGGCAGGCGCAGGACGGTACCGGGGAGATCAGGATCGCTCATGACGATACGTTCAACCAGTATCTTGTCATAATCATCATGCCATTTTTGCGGGTCATCCTCTCTTCTCATTGTCACGCCCCGGTAGGGATAGAGATTTTCTCTTACAGGTGAATCTTCAGTGATGGCAAGTGGTTCAACTGGCCCGGACTCCCTGTGGTTGACCCGTCCGAAAGCACGGTAGACATCCTGGCTGCTAATAGAGACCACACGACGGGCCACACCCGTAAAGACGCTCACGATGTCCCGTCCATCTTGCTCGACACCGGGGATCATGTCCAATACAATTTCGGGTTCGGTCTTGCGTAGAATGTCGGCAACACCGGCCAGAGGATGACGATCCCCCAATAGTTCCTGCACCCTATCTGGCAGCAGGTGGGCGGTTATCCTGCTGCGATGAAATATCGTCACGTCATGACCTTGCGCGTCAAGAGATTGCACAACAAATGGCCCCATAAAGTTGGTGCCACCAATGATGAGAATGCGCATACTGTCTTTTCCTTTCAGTCTGATTGCCCGGAGATGTTATAGATAACGATACTTACTTTTGGTATAGCTTACAATGCAAAAAACATGCCGGAAGCATATATTTCTCCCGGTCTATGCTGAGAGCATATAATAACCGCGTGACAACCGCTTTAATAATCCCATGAAAAGAAAAGCTAGTGAATATGAGCCGCGCCTGGGTATTTCGCGATGAGTTGCCCATATATTATTGATAGAGCTAAATCATCAAATGAATCGGGCCAGGAAGCCCCGCGCATTTATGCCGGGGAGGAATAGCCCGCCGCCGCAGCGGTGCTACGCGTTCCATTTGATACTACCTCTCAAATGTGCTATACTCAAACCATGAAACAAACGATGCTTTTGAAACTCGCTCCTACACCTGAACAGGCACAAGCGTTGCTTGAGACGGTACATGCTTTTAATGCCGCGTGTGACTACGTGGCTTCCCAGGCATTTGAAGCTGGGGTTGCCAACAAGTTTGAATTGCAGAAGATGACATATGGTGAGTTGCGTACCACCTATCATCTGCCTGCGCAGTTGGCTATCCGGTGCATCAGCAAGGCGAGTGATGTTTACAAGCGCGATAAGAGCATTCAACCTACGTTCAGGCCAGAGGGGGCAATGGTCTACGACGAACGGGTGATGTCCTTTAAGGGACTTACCACTGTTTCCCTCTTGACGCTGCAAGGGCGGGTCCTTGTTCCCTTCCGCATGGGCGGCTACCAGGAGTCCAGATTTGAGAGCATCAAGGGGCAAGCTGATTTGCTCTATCGCGAGGGCATCTTCTCTCTGGCAGTGACGCTGGAAGTTCCTACGCCTGAACCGCAAGAGACGACTGATACGCTGGGCGTTGATCTGGGCATCATCAATCTGGCGACTGACAGCAGAGGAGAGTCGTTTAGCGGAGAAGCCGTCGAAAAGAACCGCATACGGCATCATGTCCTGCGTCAACGGCTTCAGAAGCACGGCACGAAATCCGCGAAGAGACATCTCAAGAATCTTTCTGGCAAAGAAGCCAGGTTCAAACGTAATACCAATCATGTCATCTCTAAATGCATTGTGCAAAAGGCCAAAGCCAACGGACAAGCGATTGCAATTGAAGAGTTAAGGCACATTCGGCAAAGAACCGAACGCACGGTTAGACACTCTCAGCGTGCAAGGCATAGCTCCTGGACTTTTGGACAACTCCGTTTCTTCCTTTCCTACAAGGCTGCCCTTGCTGGTGTTCCATTGCATACTGTAGACCCGCGCAACACGTCCAGAACGTGCCATATATGCGGCTACTGTGCCAGAGAGAACCATAAGAGTCAAGCCTCCTTTGTATGTTGCTCGTGCGGCTATGCCGGTAACGCTGATCTGAATGCCGCTCTCAATATCTCAAGGGCTGTCGTCATGCAGCCTATTGTGGCATCTGAGAACCGATGGAACAATCATCGGTTCGGTTAAGGGTGACTGCAAGCCCCCGACATTCATGCGGGGGTTCATGACTCTACAATGTGGACAGGCAAAAATTGCCACACCATCTAGATTGTTCGTGATGAAGGAATGGTTATGCCTCGTTGCCAGAACCCTCGTTGCCGCGCCGATTACCCGCCAGGGACGTTCAAGTGTAGCAATCCGTTTTGCCAGTGCTTGCTGCCTGAAGCATTGATTGCCGGTCGCTACCGCATTGAAACGTTAATCGGCCTGGGAGGTATGGGAGCAGTCTATCGCGTCAGCGATACCTTCGACCTCCAACAAGTGGCGCTCAAGGTTATTTCAATGAACAACACGAATGTTGACGAGGCGACGGCGGTTGAGCGTTTCCGGCGTGAAGCGCGTTACGCTCACCAGCTTCAACATAAAAACATCGTGCCTGTGCTGAATTTCGGCCAGGATGGTCCCTTGCTCTACCTGGTGATGCCGCTGATTACAGGAGGCACGTTGAAGGGCCTGTTGAAAGCGGAGCAGCCCTTGCCGCTGGACATGACACGGCGTTACATCTATGAACTGGCGGACGCCATTGATAGCATTCACAATCATCAGCAGCGCATCATTCACCGCGATATCAAGCCGTCCAATTTGCTCATCAATCAGAGCGATGGGCGGCTGATGATCACTGATTTTGGCATTGCGCGCGCCATGCAAAAAGAACGCCCACTGACACAGGGCGGTTTTTCACTGGGAACCGAACATTACACCGCCCCCGAACAGGGGTTGGGCCATCCCGAACCCGCGAGTGATATCTACTCGATGGGAGTGGTCGCCTACCAGATGCTGACGGGCTTACTGCCATTTCAGGCGATCGTGCGCAGCAATACCGCCACGCTGCCCGCGCCCAGCGAGCTTAACCCGCACCTCAATGCTGCCGTGGATGCCGCCGTGATGCGGGCAACGGAAAACGAGCCGGCCAAACGATTCAGTAGCGCGCGAGCATTTGCCGATGCCATCAATAGCGCGCTCAATTTCTCGACCCATACTGATATGCCGGAAGTGACAGTGATCCCGGATAGCGCTAATATCATCATACGTACCATCATCCCGGAAAATCCTTGCAGCGCGTGCGGGCAAGAAAATCGCGGCAACTCGCGTTTCTGTCGCCGCTGCGGGCATCGCCTGGATGATACCTCGCCCCTGGTGACAGAAGTCTGCTCGGTGGGGTATGTCAGCGATACGGGACGCCGCTATGTAGCCGAAGATAACGAGGATATGCTGCTCATCGCGCAGGGATTATGCTCCAATCTCGCGCCACCCCCGCGCCCGTTCGGATTGTTTGCCGTGGCCGACGGACTGCGGGGGCCGCAGGGCAAGTCAGCAGGCGGACACGAGGCCAGCCGCCTGGGGGTAGAAACTATCGCTGATGTGCTGCTGCCTCTGCTCGCCACGCCTCTTCCATCTTCCTCAACATGGTCTCCCGGACCAAGCTCGGCCAGTGGATACGGTATGACGTTCGCCGGCACCATATCGACCACACCGGACGATATACTGGAACAGTGGCTGCGCGAAGCCACGCGCCGCGCCAACAAGGTGATTTATCACTGCAACGCCGACTATGATACCAACATGGCGAGTACTCTGACCATTGCCATTGTCCACAAACGCCGTCTCTATGTCGCCAGCATTGGGGACAGCCGCGCCTATCACTACAGTCCGGGCAAGGGACTGAAGCGCATTACCACCGATCATACGCTTGGGACAGGACAGGTAAACGCTCACCACTTCAAACCGGAAGAGATTTATACCAGTCCAAAGGGCAAGAAGCTCTATCGCTATCTCGGACAGGCGAACCTGACGCAAATCGATTGTTTCCAATTTGCAGTCGCGGCAAACGATATACTGTTGCTTTGCACCGATGGTCTGTGGCAAATGCTGCCAGATGAACGCCTGGAAACATTGCTTTCAGAAGGCATTACAGAGGAGAACGACGCCCAGAAACTGGCTCGCTCTCTTGTAGACGAGGCGAATCTGGCAGGCGGTGAAGGCAACGTCAGCGCCATTGTGATCGGCATTATGTAAGCATCCTTTACCATAGAGGCAATACATGCTATGCTCCAGGAAATGGCGAAAGCAGCGTTTATGCACTAAGGCTATCAAAATAGGCAGTTCGTCCGCCTCGCAAGTCTTCAGCAGTTCTACGCTCGCCATCACTGCTGTGCGAGTATTTGACAATACAAACAACTTTTTACTGGCAACGACCTCAAATTCCAACATGGGGGTGAGCGGTGATCGCAGCAAAGACGGCCTGTACAAAATCGCGACAAACGGCTCGAACAACGCCATTCCCCTGGTGGCGGCGGGCAACGAACTGATTCCTGTCTTAAATTCCAACTCGCAATACTACTGGTCCAACGTCTCGCGCGATCGTAGCCTGTACGCGCTGGAAGAGTACGGTTCACAGGGCACTAATGCCAGCTACTCCATTCTCTATGGTTCGATGAACGGGGGCGCATCCAACACCATCGCCTCCATCAACGACGGAACCGAGTTAGCGGTTACCGGCTGGACGACGATGTGATGGCATAAGACTATTACATAAAGTAATTGCGGGTAGTTGGTCCTTATAAGGCAGGGCGATTACGATCCTGGCGTAACCGTTCAAGTACCCATGTCCGTATAAGGGTAGCCTTTTTCATGCCGCGTTCGCGCGCAATCGCCTCTAGCTCATGGTCTGTCTCCGGGTCAAACCGAACCTGCACGTTCGCAGTGAAGCCGCGTGTCGCGCTCACTTTCACTGATTTTGTTTCATGGGTAAAATCGGCAATGCTATGCGTATCCCAAAAATGCGCTTCTTCCTCATAACTGTTGAAAGCCGGAATAGTGCCGTGTGCTTGCGTCGGATATTCCGGTCCATTATATTGTAATTCGTCACTCATGTTTATATGCTTCCTTCCATTGTCGATACTCGAGACGTTCTTTCTTATCTGCTGGCCTGGCGCTTACCGGGTAGAATTTTCCTGCTCCTTTAGGCGCAAGTATAAGCACCAGGAGCCGTTTATCTGCTTTTGGTCCGGTGACAAAGAAGCGTCCTCCATAAGTTTGTTGTGCCTTTAATAGTTCAGCCGAGCCGTATGCTACCTCCTCAACATCAGCTCTTGTCAACTGGTGACGCTCCCAAATATGTGCCTCGTTAAAACCATCCCAAATCAACTCTAAAATACGGATTTCATTCATGGCTCTATTGTACTGAAAATCAGTACAATGTCAAGTAGGAGCATGTTTCTGGAGATAGATAATAGTTGGTGGATGTGGGGATGAGTGGGGGACCTTGCACTTGTCCTTTTCGGAGGGCCATTCAGTTGGGATTACATGATGTCCCTATTGGACAAGCGCAATCTATTGCATTCGCGCCAATGCCTGGCGCAGCCGTTCGACATCCTGCAAGGTCTCATCGCGCTCCCGCGACGGTGAGACTTTGTTACGCACAAAGGCGTAAAATCCAGCGATGGCGCAATCCAGCGCGGCCACTTCCGCCACGTTCAGCAGAAGAGCGATATCCCCTACATTGACCGGGATATTTGCCAGTCGCAGGTACAGGCTTTCCAGCACATGCATCTGCTCATCGCGCTCGCGTGTCGGCTTGTTCGCCCTGCGTGTGTAGGTGATATAGGCACGAATGATGCTGCGTACCGATGCCAGATCATTGAAGTTGAGCGCCACTGTTGGCAGACGATTCAGGTTGGATCGGTCCATCGTTTTTCCCTTCTCCTTCTGTCTTTGCATCATCTGCGGTGCCCCAGTTCTCGCTATTCATCAACACCTGTGCCTGGTCATGCTTGCCCTGGGCGATCAGTTGCAAGATACGCTCTCCGCCTCGCTGCATCCGGGCGATGATGATATCGTGTCGTGCCGTGATGGCTAAGCTGGAGAGGGCCTGCCGTGCTGCCTCTTCCTCTATCGCCTGCTGCTCTCTGAATCGCGCAATTTCGCTTTTGTGCAGATCGGACATGGTGACACTCCTTGTCTGTCACTCTAACAGTCATCACATTGTTTTAAGGGAGAATGCATGGTACACTCAAAGAGACAAGCGCGTACTTTCAACACAACCTGCTCTAAAGGAGTAAGCAGCGTAGAAAGCGGCTCACCCCTGGTGAAGATGTATCATGCATAGAACATTTTAAGTATGAAATAGCAACAACAATGCTGCTACGGCATAATAACGTGAAATGCGACAAAAAGGAGATGCATGATGGAGAGTAACATTGGAGTGGAAAGTATCCACCAGGGGCAGATCATCGCGCAGTACCGCGAGGATAAGCATTGGACTCAGCAGCGTTTAGCCGACGAACTCGACGTCGATTTGCGCACGGTGCAACGAATGGAGCAACGCCCGATGATAAAGAGCTTGAAACGACGACAATTTTTAGTAGAACTGCTCGGTATCCCCGCAGTGCTTATGGCATTAGAAAATGAAAAGCCACGTCTCAATGCTATCAGCTTGCTGTTTAATGATGATCCTATGGCTTACCTTGAAAATGCCATGATCTTGCGCTTTGAAGCACAACAAATTGGGGGAACACGCTCCGCCTCACAAGGGCTACCTATGTGGATGAGTGAAGTGACTCATTTTGTCAAAGAATCACAGGGAACTGGATGGCACATGCGAGCTTTGGCAGTGCTCAGCATGAGCTATCTGTTACAAGGAACGATCGATCGTAGTATGAACCTGGACTACAGCGCCGCTCATCAGTCATTCCAAAAAGCTTACCGTATTGCCCAGGAAATTGATGACCCCGAATTACAGGCATTAGCTCTTTTTAGAAGAGGTGTCACTTACATTAATGCAGATCAACCATACGAAGCTATTACCGCTCTCAAAGGCGCTCTCAATACCATCAACGGATATGGATATCCCTACCTCAAAGGACATATTCTCAAACTGCTTTCGGAAGCCTACGCAAAAGCACAACAACCGCAGGAGTGTTGGAGAAACGTTGGGCTGGCCGAAAATACCTTATCGCAGCTAGCATCTCAGAGAGAGCGGAGCCTATCCATTCAACGTGAGTTCAGTATCGCCTCAGTCACCGCGCAAAAAGGGGTGGATGCCGCCTTTTTGCAAGATTACGACCGCGCTATCAATCTCATCGACAAGGGTCTTGTCTATGTGAAGCCAACCTTTATTCCCACCCGCGCTCGCCTGACCATCCAGAAAGCTGAAGCCTATTTTGGACTCGGAGAGATAGATTTTTGTCTCATGCATGCCGAAGAATCGTTCACTATGGCACGTTCGACCGGGTCCAACAAAACTATTTCGCGTGTGAAGCATCTCCATACCGATCTAGCGCAGTCAAAATGGAAAAATGAGCGAGGCGTTTCTCGCCTGGGTGCGCTATTGGCTATGCAATAACACATCCTATCCTTCACAATATCATACCTGGAAGATCAGATCATTTTTTGAGGGATACAAATGAAGGTGAAGACCTCATGCAAAAACCACAACTACGGATAGGTGTCAGTGGGCATCAGCAACTGGGCGACCGTGTGACCCTTGACTTTGTGCGAGAGCAATTCCGCGCGCTCCTGCACTCCTATCAACAGCAGGGATGTGATCTTGTGCTTTACGCTGCTCTGGCAATGGGAGCCGATCAATTATTCGTCCAAACCGCTTTGGAGGAGGGTATCCCTTTTGAAGCCGTCATTCCCTGCGCATCCTATGAAGCTATTTTCCCATCTGCCGACTCGTGCGAGGTCTATCAACAGCTTTTGCATCACGCTCAGGCTCTGCGCCAACTCCCAGCCGATGCCTGTTCTGATGATGCCTACCTTGCTGCCGGTGAATGGCTCGTCGATCATTGTGATCTGATTATTCTCGCCTGGAATGGATTGCCACCAAAAGGCGGAGGTGGCACAGGGGATGTAGCCAGCTATGCTCGCTTGAGAAAGCGTCCTTTTATCCATATTCACACCCTGCAACGCACTGTAAAAAACTATGGAGTTTTTTTCCCGGAGACGGCGAGCAAACCAGCTCTCTCTGTCAAACGAGAATTTGCTATAGCTGAACAGGTTGTCTATCAGGGTTCAACCATCACTGTCCGTCAATACCATTTGCGGATGCCCAACGGGAAAGAAGTGCTACGTGACATCGTAGAACGGCCAGAGAGTGTCTTAATCTTACCGGTTGCGTACCAGGAGATGATTTTGTTGGTTGAGGAATATGATCTAGGTGCAGGGGTCTGGCAACTCAAATTACCGGGGGGAAAAGTGCAAGGGGCTACTCCTGAAGCTCTTGAAAACCAGGCGCAACAGGAATTACAACAGGAGATCGGCTATCGAGCAGGGAAATTGGAGCGATTGCTCGATGTGCATAGCCATCCTGGCTATATCGCGCACAAAGTTCACCTTTTCGTCGGCTATGATCTGGAATGGGACCCCTTAGAGATGGAGGCGCAGGAAGAAATTCGTGTGCGAACTTATACCTTGCAAGAAGCATTGGCGGAAACGCTCATTGATTATCGTTGCGATCCAGAAGCGGCTTTAGCACTCTGGATATTTGCGCATAGAAGCAGGATAACAGGACTGCAAGCATAGTGATAAGGAGGCATTATCATGAACATCGAACGCTTAGTGCTTGGTGGGGAGCGCACTGCCGCCACAGACGGCAAAACATTCCAGGTTATCGAGCCGGGGACGGGCAAACCTTTCGCGGAAGTGGCCCAGGCGAGCGTGGCTGATGCTGACCAGGCCGTACAGGTGGCCTACCGCACCTTTGAGGAGGGGGTCTGGCCGCGTATGAGGGCGACGGCGCGCGGTCGCATACTACTCCATGCATCGAACCTGGTGCGAGAAAGATTGGAAACTATTGCTACTATCGAGGCTCGCAACGCCGGTAAGCCCATTCGGGACGCGCGCGGTGAGATTTCTCTGGTTGCGGCGGTACTGGAATACTGGGGCGGGGCCGCGAACAAGATATTTGGCGAGACCATCCCCGTGCAGGACGCCGGACTCGAAGTGACGCTGCGCGAGCCAGTGGGGGTGTGCGCCCTGATTACGCCCTGGAATTTCCCACTGGTGATCGCTTCCTGGAAAATCGCCCCGGCGCTGGCGTGTGGCAATACTATCGTGGTCAAGCCCGCCCAGTTGACGCCGCTTTCAGTGCTGCTGCTGGCCGATATTTTGATGGAGGCTGGTTTGCCACCCGGCGTCATCTCCATATTGCCCGGCCCTGGCGCGGCGGTTGGCAACGCGCTGGCGAAGAATCCGCTCGTGTCGAAGGTCTCATTCACCGGCTCAACCGGGGTCGGGACGCAGATCATGCGCCTGTGCGCCGATAACATTACGCGCGTCTCGCTCGAACTGGGAGGCAAAGCCGCCAACATTGTCTTCGCGGATGCCGGTATAGAGCGCTGCGTCGAATCTTCGGTCTTCTCGGTCTTCGGCAATACAGGACAGGACTGCTGCGCTCGCTCGCGCCTGCTGGTCGAACGCCCGGCCTACGATGAGTTTGTCGAACGCTTCTCGCGCCGCGCTGCCGGATTGCGGGTAGGAGACCCACTCAGCGAGCAGACCGAGCTTGGCCCTATGATTTCCGCCGGGCAGCGCCAGCGTTCGCTCGATTACATCGCGATAGGACGGCAGGAAGGCGCGACGCTGGTTGGCTCTGGCGGAAGTGTGCCAGCCATCGCCGGAGGCGAAGAAGGCTTTTACCTGCAACCGGCTGTCCTGACCAACGTCAAAAACGCTATGCGCGTGGCCCAGGACGAGATTTTCGGGCCGGTAGTCTGTGTGATGCCATTCGATAGCGAAGAAGAGGCGCTGCGCATCGCCAACGATACTCCTTATGGACTTGCAGGCTCGGTCTGGACGCGCGATCTCGGACGCGGCATCCGCGTCGCCAGGGGCTTACGCGCGGGAGTGATCTCCGTCAATTCCAGTCACAGCGTGCATACAGAAGCCCCTTTCGGCGGCTACAAACGCAGCGGCATCGGGCGCGAAATGGGGATGCACGCCGCCCAACTCTATACCGAAGTGAAGAGTATCTTCTTCTCACAGGAGTAGCAACAGCATGGCTGATGTGTGCGACATCAGCCGCCAATTCTTACAACCTACCTACACGCTCACAGGAAATAAGACAAACCAAATAAATGAAGCTGAAAAGGCGCTAACCTTTGACTATCCATTTATTCTAGGGTAAAATTTAGCTGAAGGAGGCATTGAAGATGCGAGATTATAGACAGTACATCACGTCGAATCCTAACATTTTGTTCGGAAAGCCTGCAATTAAAAATACACGCATTTCTGTTGAGTTGATACTTGATGAACTGGCCGGTGGCACAAGCATCGAAGAACTGTTGGAGGAATATCCGCATCTAACACGAGAATCTGTCTATGCTGCCATAGCCTTTGCTGCCGATACTCTTCGTAGAGAGGTAGTTTATCCTCTCGATCAGGCAATTTCTTGAACATCTTCGTTGATGCAAATATCCCTCAGAAAATTGCCTCTCGTTTAAGAGAAGAAGGATACTCTGTCGAATACGTTGATCGCTATGCAGAAGATACGGCTATAATAGAAGCTGCTTATCGGAATAAAGCATTGCTAATCACCCAGGACAAGGATTTTGAGCGGTTGGTTCTCGACGAACTGAGACCTACATCAGGCGTGATTCTATTGCGCATATCAAAACGGATACCAATAGAGCATCGAGCGCAAATTCCCGTCAATATGCTTCGAAAATACAAAGACAAATTGCAGGGAACCTGTACCTCACTTACCGAGAGCTATATTGATATACGCCGTCAACCCCACTGAACGAAGTTCAAGGGAGTGCGGTGTGAATAGCATTATCCACACCGCACTCCCTGAGTTTTGCTCAATTTATTGCGCCGTCACAGCCACATCATCCACGAAGAATGCTGAGGTGCGCGACGAAGACGAGGATGTTTTAGCCTCGAACACCAGCGTTACATTCTGCCCGGCGTAACTGGCGAGCAGGCTGGTCGCGTCAAACGTGACCTGCTGCCAGGCGCGCGTTGCATCCTTGTTGCAGGCGGCCTGCACCTTTCCGATAGTACTGCCAGCGCTGTCCAGCACTGTCACCGTAAAGGTGTCGGTGCAAGAGTGCGTGGTGCGGTTGGTATCGCCGTACCACCAGTAACTTACGCTGATGGATGACGCGCTGCCCGGCACGGCGAAACTTTGGCCGATGCTATCGTCGCAACTGGCATAACCGCACAGGAACGCGCTACCAGTGCCCAAATGTGGATTCGTGGAGTCCACCAGTTCATAGCCCCCGGCAGAGGATTCCTGCCAGCCCTGCGATCCCTGCTCGAAGCCGCCATTCTGGACCAACGAACCACCTGTTGGTGTAGGAGTGGGAGGTACAGGCGTCGTGGTGGGCGTCGGACCTGGCGGCGGAGTCGAAGTCGTCGTCGGACCCGGAGTCGAAGTCGATGTGCCGGTCGCCGTGGGACTGGGATTGGGCGTCGGTGAAGGCGGTGGTGTTACACCGCCAGCTATATCACGAGCGATATTGTAAATGTCGGGCGAACCCCAGCCGCTTGCCTCGTCATAGCCGGTGGTTGCCGGGTAAAAGAGGTTGGTGCCACTGGTGACATCGTGGAACGGCGCGAACTGCGTTTTTTGATTTGCCAGCCCGTAGAGCACCGGGTTGGCAAAGCCCATGCGCGATTTCCCCTGCTGTTGCAGGTAGCCATTGATGAGCGCGGTGCTGCCTGCCCAGAGGGGCGCGGCTGCGCTGGTGCCACCTACGGTGATCCAGCCAGTTGACGGGCAATTTGATGCTGTCGCCGTGCAATAGACCGCGTAACCACTGGCGGGGTCGGCATCGGCTGAGACATCCGGCACCTGGCGATTGCCATTGCTGTACTGGTTCTTCACGCCGGGGCCAGTCTGCCAGGTGGGCTGCTTGAAGAAGCTGCTGATGCCGCCGCCGCCGCCCGCGCCCCTGGGACTGCGCTGCGTATCAGACGGATTGCTCCACACCGACTCGCTGCCATACGCGCCGCTATTCAATTGCAGGTTGGTACCACCAACGCCCGTAATATTGGGATCACCAGCCGGAGAGTCGACCGCCAGGTTGCTATCATTGCAGTCATAGGCGCCAGAGTCGCCCGAAGCCGCGTACATGGCGATACCCTGGGCAGCGCCCTGACTGAAGATATTGTCGAGCGTCTGCAGTTCGGCATTGCCGCTTTGCGATTCGCATTCACCCCAACTGATGGTAGTGATCTGCGCTTTGTTATCGGTTACGATCTTGTTATAGGTATCGTTGACGCCCTGCGTCGAGTTAGGTCCCTCGTAGACAATCTGGTTCGCTTTAGGAGCCATGGCAGCCACCACTTCGATATCCAGAGCCGCTTCGATGGCGCCTGCTCCGGCTGAACCATTGAAGCCGTCCACCAGTACATTGCTGATGCTGGGGCTGCCCAGACCGTAGTTTTGCAGGTAAGCGGTGATATCGCTGCTCTTGTAGCCGTCAAGTTCAAAGACCGCAACCGTCTGGCCGCTTCCTTGCAGGCCGGGTGACTGTAAAGGCGTGGCATCGTATGCCCCTCTCAGGTCAGGTGGTCCAAAGCCACTTTGCGTGGCATTGGGCGATGCTTTGGAATACCCTGAAAAGTTCGGCTCAGGTTTGCTATTTTTTGGACTTACCAGGCGATACAGGGGGTGCATTTTCACGCTGTTATCCAGGCCACCGATGGAAGTGATAATAGAAGAAAGCGCGCCTGGAATAACGGGCGGGTTGGCATTGGCGAAGAAGGCGTTGGCCCCCAGCACATAATTGTTGATTGTCACCTGGAAGGCTGCTTCCGCCTGGGCGATGGTGGATGTGGCATCGATCAGGAGACCGTTGGGAGAAACGCTTGTTACCGTCAACCCCTGATTCTGTAGATAGTACCTGGTCTGCTGCACCTGGTCGGCGGTGGGGC
>DAHVFL010000550.1 GCA_027316975.1 Chloroflexota bacterium
GTACACATCTCTACCAGAGGCGTCTTCTCTTATCTACTACGTATATTTTGAAAGTGAGGCGAATCCATGCGTTTTCCCTCTCGTGTCAAGGTCGGCATTTCCCTGCTGGCCCTTTTGGCGCTGGTCAGCGCGTTTATGCTTTTTGGCCTGCTCTCTCGTGGCAATCCGACACACGCGGCTGGTGTGAAGTCTTTTGGCGCAACAACAGGCAGGCTCACTCCTTTTGCGGTCGTGAACCCTAAAAGCCTGACCATGAGCAGCCAGACGACTGCCCCAGGCTCAACTCGCCCCAAAGGGGCGCGCCATTACCAGCCCACCACCAATGCGCCCGCCCGTACCCCGCAGGTAGCCTCCTCTTCGCAGCTATCATCCACGGGAACGCTGCTTCAAGGGTTCAACGGCGTGAGCAGCCGTGATAGCGGGATAACCAACTTTGGCGTGGAATTTGAGCCGCCCGACCCGGGCCTGTGCGTTGGCAATAACTTCGTAGTCGAGGCGGTCAATTCGGCCTTCACCATTTATCGCAATAACGGGACGGTGGTAGCTGGCCCCTTCAACGTCAATAAGCTTTTTGCTGAAGGCTTCAAACAGTTCACCAGCGACCCGCGTTGCTATTATGACAAAGCGACCAACACCTGGTTCGCGACCATTCTCTTCATCAATAGCGCCAGTACGGGTGCGCGCACCGATATCGCGGTGAACAACAGCGGCGATCCCACCACCCCCTGGACGGTGTACCATCTTGATGCGACCGACGACGGGCATAACGGCACACCTAACCATCCTGGCTGTCCCTGCTTTGGCGATCAGCCGACCCTGGGCATCGACGCGATCAACCTGTATATCACCACCAACGAATTTTCTATCACCGGTTCGGCCTTCAATGGCGCGCAGATCTACGCTATCTCGAAGCCAGACCTCGTTTCTCTGTCCAGTTCGATTCACTTCGCGCTTTTTGACAATCTCACCATCGGCGGCTCGATTGCGACCAGCGTGCTGCCCGCGCTCACCAATGGCGCGTCGCAAGCGGAGTTCTTCTTAAACTCGCTGGATCCAAACGGGACTGGAGACAATCGCATTGGCGTGTGGGCCATGACCAATCGCACAGAGGTATGGAAGGGCGGCATTCCCACGCTGTCCAATATCGTCCTCAGCTCCGAGTCGTATAGCATCCCACCGGGCGCGCAGCAAAAAGGCGCAACCAGCCTGCTCGATACCGGTGATGATCGAATGCAGGAGACGCAGTACATTGGCGGCAGCATCTGGGGCGCGCTCGATACGGCTGTGTCGATTCCTGGCGATACCTCAGTACGCGCAGGCGCTGCCTGGTTCAAGGTAGGTCCGAACCTCGATACATCTGGTATGCTTACAGGCAGCACCAGCATCGTCAAACAGGGCTTTGTGGCCTCGAAAGGCAACTACCTGCTCTATCCGGCTATTCAGGCCAGCAGCACGGGATCGGCTGGCATGGTGCTGACGCTCTCTGGCGCAAATCACTTCCCCAGCGCGGTTTATACCGTGATGCGGGCGAGTCAGAGCGCATTCGGCGCCATCAATATCGCCGGGCCAGGCACTACCTTCTATTCTCCCACCTCCACTCGCTGGGGCGACTATTCGTGGGCAGTGCTGGCTCCCGATGG
>DAHVFL010000551.1 GCA_027316975.1 Chloroflexota bacterium
ATACCATGTAGTCATGAAGGACCACGATCGCGAAGAGGTGTTCGCGAAAACACTGGCCTTTATCCAGCGTCATGCCGGCAAAGCGCAGCCACACCAAAAGATGAACCAGACAGCTTGATGAGGGTTTAAGAAACACTGGAATAGCCGTGGGGGCTACAAAATAGCTCTATACACCTGGAGCAACATTATTTTTTAGCTGGGAGTTTCGCGCAGTTTGACACAACAAGTTACCGATCCACCAGATCAAAACGAGCGGCGCGTTTCGCAGCCATTGAGCGAACCGCGTTTCCCCCTCACCATGGCAGGAATTATTTCCTCGCTGGTACTTATCATGCTCTTGCTGCTTCTCTTCTCCGGTGAACTCGTTTACAGCCTGGTTCGGACAGCGCAACCCGCGCAAACTGTGACCGCCACGCAGTATCCGCTATCGAGTCCCACGAGCAAGTCCCCCGGTTCGCTAACACCAACAGCTACGCCGGCTTTGCAGGCCAGCGTAGATACGACCTCGTCGATAACCGTTCTCAATCGCCAGGATGCGCCGCCCCTACAATTATCCGGGAGCCAGTACATCATTTACGCGCAGAACAATACATTGTATCTTGTCTCCGCCACCGGCAATTACGCTCAAGTCATACCGACACAGGGATTTATCAGCGATAACGCCGCGCCTCCCATTTTGATGCCATCGGGCCAGTTGCTATACAGTGGCGACGGTATCTGGATGACCAATGTGTTCGGTGGAACGCCGACACAGATTGCGACCCTCGATGCTGGACAGGTCATTACCTCAATGTCGCTGAGCAACGATGGCAAGATACTGGCATGGAGTACAGAACCGGCCAACGGATCGGGAATGCTCGTTATTCGTGCCGGGCCGCTAACCAACCCCACCATCGTCTACCAGCAATCCGCGCTGACCTGTCCCTGTTTTCGTATCTTCTCTTTTATGAATGGCACATCAGCGCAGGCAGACACTACCCTGCTCTTGACCGACGCCCGTGGAAGCCACCAGGCGGTGCAGAACGGCCTCTGGTCACTCAACATCAGCGCTTCCCCGGCAACCGTGCAGTCCATTTTAGCGGAAGACCCGGCTCAAGGGCCGCTCGCCCTGGCCCCATTCAGCAATACCCTGCTCTACTCCCTGAATGAAGGGACAGTGCCTGACCCGACTGATAACAGCGTGCCTCCTGGCGTGTCCGCGCTCCTGTATGCCAACGACCTGAATATCGCCACATTGAATGGCGCTCCGCCATCGATAGAAAAAACACTGGTCATACTACCCGAACAAGAAAATCTGAGCAACAGCGCCCAGTACCGCTGGGTCACGACGCCTATCTTTTCGCCAGATACACGCACCCTGGCCTATGTAGAGTTTTCGAGCGATCAACAGGAACCCTATGACCGGCACAGCGCGATTTATACCGTGCAGGTCTCCGGTTCCGGCGCGCAATTGCGCGTGGGCAAACCTCAACTGCTTGCGACCACCACCAGCCAACTCGTAGAGCTAGGCCCCTGGTACAACAGCCACGTCCTGACCTTCTACGCCGATGGCTCGCTCTACGCCCTTGACACGCAAAGCGGCTCGCTCACCATTTTCGCCCAG
>DAHVFL010000552.1 GCA_027316975.1 Chloroflexota bacterium
CGCAGCGGCGATGTCTTCGGCTTTCAAAGCCGCCAGCAGGCTCTTGCCAATCGCCAGTACCTGCTGGTCTATCCTATGGTTGTGCCGCTTGCCCGCTTTAGCCTGCCCGCGCGTCATCCTTTCGGCGATTACAACGCGCCCCGGCGTCTGCTCGAAGACCCTTCGCGTGTCGTTGGGGTGCGAGACTATATGTACGGCGATGATCTGCGCCGCGTCCACTGGAAAGCGACGGCGCGCACTCTGCAATTACAGAGCAAACTCTACCAGCCAACCACCACCTATACCCTCGTGCTCTTCCTCAACGTGGCGACGCAACTCGACGTGTATTATGGTATCCATCCCGAATTACAGGAATTAGCGGTCTGCGTAGCCGCCTCCGTCGCCAACTGGGCGCTCGACGAGGGGCTGGCAGTCGGCCTGTATGCCAACACCACCATGTACATGCCGGAACTTGGCATGTCGTTGCCCGCCGGTCAAGATGGTTCGACGGCACAGACCGCCAGCGTCGAAAGCATCGTGGCGGAACAGTTGAAACGCCGCCGCATTCACCTGCCGCCATCCAGCAACGAGGAACAGCGCCGCCGCATCATGGAGACGCTGGCGCGCATTCAATCCTACTTCGGCACCCCCATCGAAGACCTGTTACAGGCGGAACGCGGGCGGTTGCCGACCGGGGCAACCGTCGTCATCGTCACCAGCGCCATCAGCGATCCCCTTTTGGAAGCGCTGGCGCGTGTAAGACAATCAGGTCACGCTGTGACAATCCTATTTGTGGGCGACGTTGCTATCGCGCCCAGTCTGGCAGGCGTGACAATCCATCATCTCGGCGGCGAAGAAACCTGGAAGCGCTTGATGGCAGATTACGCAGACAAGGCGGACGAAACAACCGAAAAAGCTAATGAAGCTGCGAGCTTCGCATTGTAATTAAAATTCGACCTCCAGACATTTGGAGATAGGGGCTGTCATCCTGAGCGCAGCGAAGGATCTGGCTTGCTAGACGCAGTGATCCTTCGCTGCGCTCAGGATGACAGCCAGGGTCTTCTCAAATCCCTTCACGGGAAGTCTTATCTCCACATGTCTGTTCGACCTCCAAAAAGCTTGACTTTTGGCCCCCAAAATGGTATAAATACATGTGTGAGTTATGAGATGTCCCAGCGTCGGGGCATCTTTTTTTGCCTTCATTTTCTCCCTACAGATTGGAAAACCTTTATTATGTCTGCTATCAAGGGTGAGGCTACTACTATAGCAAAACGTCCTCCTTCATTATGGCGCAATCGGGACTATATGCTTTTGTGGAGCGGCCAGATGGTTTCAAGCATCGGAACAGAGGTTTCGACGCTGGCCTTTCCACTGTTGATCCTGGCTTTAACTGGTTCTCCTGCAACGGCAGGTTTCGCCGGGGCGCTGCGCGCATTTCCCTATCTTATTTTCAGTTTGCCAGCGGGCGCGTTGATCGACCGCTGGGATCGCAAGCGAGTTATGATTCTCTGTGACAGCGGACGCGCGCTCAGTATGGCAAGCATTCCGGTTGCGCTGGCTTTCGGGCATCTATCCATCCTGCAAATTTACGGAGTTTCGCTCATTGAGGGAACCCTTTTCGTC
>DAHVFL010000553.1 GCA_027316975.1 Chloroflexota bacterium
CTATCAGGCTGCTCTCACTTTGCAAACACGCGCATACCAGATGTATCAGGATATACACGATCAGTACGACCAGGCAGTGGCGTTGTATTATCGCTCCTTTGTATACGAGGCGATGCAACAGCAACAACAGACTATCGAAGATATCAACACCTCGCTGGCAATCGCCGTTCCTCTCGATTTGCCATTTGTTGGTCTTTTACAAGAGCGTTTAGAGCAGTTGCGCAAGCCGTCATAAGCCGGTGTTTACCTGGAAGTGAGGGAGGTTCTTCGCTGCGCTCAGAATGACAGGAGCGAGGGCTGTCATATTGACGCTCACCCATGGGCTGTGCAGCCAGCCCGTTTTTCATCAGGGTGCTGGCATCTCCAACGGCAGCGCAAAGCCCCAGTTCAGCAGCGCTGCCGCATCTCGAAAGCGGTTGTTTTCGGGGATGCTGCGCAGCACGACGCCGAGCAGGTGGTGGCCGTTGCGCGTGGCGGAGAAGACCAGGCAGCCGCCAGCTTCCAGCGTGAAGCCCGTCTTAATGCCAGTCATGCCGGGGTAGGTTGCCAGCAGGGTATTGGTATTGTCCCAGGAGTGCGAGTTGTGTGTTGCGCTGGCTGCCAGGTTATAGTGTGTCTTGCTGACAATTTGCGCGAAGATGGGCAGCGACATGGCGTATTGCGCCAGCCGCGCCAGGTCATAAGCGGTTGTGTAGAGGCCAGGCAAGGGCCGGTTGTTGGCATCGTAGTAGGTTAGCCCATCGGGATTGTTATAGTGCGTCGAGAACAGGCGCAGGCGATAGGCGAATAAATTCATCTCCCGCGTAAAGTTTTGCGCGTTGCCGCCCAGCGCATCGGCGATAGCAATAGCCGCGTCATCTCCCGAAGGCAAAAGCAACCCGTACAACAGGTCTTTCAGCTTCAATTGTTCTCCCACCTTCAATTTCGCGCTGCTGCCGCCATTATTTTTCACCTCGTTCACAGCGTCCTGGCGAACAGTGACGAGCATATCCAGGTTGGCCGTCTGGATTGCGATAACCGCCGTCATAATCTTGGTAGTACTCGCCATCGGCTGCGCGCGTTCCCCGTTCAAATCATAGAGAATATGGCCGCTATCTTCATCTATCAGCATAGCCTCATTAGCAGAGAGAGCCGGTGGTTTACCATTCGGCGTCAGCTCCGGTATAGCTTTGGGCGTAGCAACCGGCGTGTACGTCAGAAAAGTTGGCGCGAACGTCACTCTCGGTGCAGGTTGCCCGTCTCCCAGCAGCTTCGTCCCCAACGGTGTAAAAGCCAGCACCGGCACGCTAATCAGCAGGCAGATAGCAATACCTGACAGGATAATCGCAGTTGTGCGGCGCAACATCTAACCTTCCTTAGTTATTATTTTGCGCGGATAACCAGGGCGGGGACTGGCCCCCCTTTCACTGGTAGGTTTTTCAGAAAAGAACCGTCCAGCTGGAAGGTGTCATCCTGAGCGCAGCGAAGGATCTCTCGCCGTGCCGCACGGAGATCCTTCGCTGCGCTCAGGATGACACCTCTGGCGAC
>DAHVFL010000554.1 GCA_027316975.1 Chloroflexota bacterium
GTGAAAGGCGGGGCTTGCCCCCGCCCTGGTTATGCGCGCAAAATAATGACGCTCACCCGCGACACTTTTTGAGGACAACCCGTAACCAAACCTGGTATATATAGATGAAATGTAAGAAAGCAGTTGCTTCAAAGCGGAAAAATATGCTGTGCTATCTTTCAGTATCAATAGTTACACCCGTTGAATGCTGGCGCGCCTTCCCATCAAACTGTAAGCAGAATATACGGGCGTATTGAATACATTTAGTACCAGTGGGTAAGTTAAACGCTACAATAGGACCAGGTATCTAGACATTGCGAAGAAAGATGACTATACTAAAGTAACAGTAGTAACCAACCGTTGATTTTTTACTTTCGCTCAAGTATTAGAATATTATCAAAGCACACTCATTGCTGTCAGGTTGAAGAGGTATGCAAAGTCCAGCTCACTGTTTGGATAGTATGTAAACAAAGCAATGCAGAAGAAAAGAGAATGTCACTGTGTATAGTAGGAATACGTTTATCGTCATGCGTGGCTACCCTGGTACCGGGAAAAGCACCATTGCTCGCTTGCTCGCAACATCCCTTCACGCACCGCTTATTGACAGGGACATTATCCGCCGGGTAGCGGTAGACATATTCGGAAACGCATCCCAGGTAGGACAATTCTCCTACGAGCTATTGTTTGCGCTAACCCGCGAGCAACTGAGCCTGGGTCTGAGTGTAGTAGTAGATACGCCCCTCACTTACCGCAGAACATACGACGCCTGCCTCGAATTAGCCCGAACATATGATGCGAAGATGCTGGTTGTTCACTGTCAATGCCCGCCGGACGTGCAAAAACGCCGGTTGGAGGGCCGCAAGGGGCAGGTTTCCAACTTTCAAATTACATCCTGGGAAGAATGGGAACGCTGGCAAGCGCGCTACGAAGAGTTTGAAGATCACGGTTGTATCATCGATACCTCGTATCCCATGGATGAATCCCTGGCAAAGGTGATGCGCTCTATTCATGAGCTGCATGGGCAGCAGACATACTTTGAAGAATTGTCGGATAATCATCGCCTTTAATATGTGACGGATCAGAGCAACCATGAAGGTCGCCCTGGAAATTGTAACTTCATCCATGTACTGAAATTATAAAGACACCTGTATACTGTAATTGCTACTACCCTCTACCGTGATGACTTGCGATGTAGCAGCACAAACAACACAAAATAACAATTCTTTAGGTGACTCTTCACCGACTTGAAAGGAAGTATTTCGCATGGCAAAAACTTTAGCCGATATCGAGAAGAAAACCGGTATTCTCGATGAGACAGAAGAAGTTCATACAGGACGCGGCTGGAAATTCTGGGTTATTGCTCCAGTCGTCCTGGCAGTGCTGGGGAGCGGCGCGTTTCTGGTGGTGCGGCGCTGGTTCGGCAATTCCGAAAACTAAAGCTCTTGTATGGCATACAAGCAGCCCGCCTGGATTGCAATAATCCAGGCGGGCTGCTTGTATTTACC
>DAHVFL010000555.1 GCA_027316975.1 Chloroflexota bacterium
TGTGTGTCCTCCTTGTTTGGAAAGAGATACATTGACCAATTTCCTTACAAGGAGCCACATTTCTACGGCTCTTCGCCAGTTTCCCTCTTCTTGTTCAGTTAGAAAATCTCGTTGCGCATCTCGTGGGGCTATTGATGCTTTCGCAGAGGCTGCCAGGAATCCTGACCAGAAAGATGCCCTGTTGAGTGCGAAAAATCAGGTCTACGAGGTTTTATTTCAAGGGTGTAACAATAAACTTCTCTATTCTCTTCTTCAATCGTTACGTGATCGAATCTCGTATCTTCGGAAGCAGACATTATCTCGTCCAGGACGCCCTGAGCAGACGCTTAAAGAACTTCGTGCCATTCTTGATGCCATCAAAAAAGGAAAAAACCCTGAAAAAGCCGAACAGGCTTCTATTATGCACGTTCGCAACGCAGCAAATGTGGCATATGATGAACTGCGAAACCTGAAGAGGGGTTAATATTTTGGTATCAGGTAAACTTGCGGAAAAGATGCTCAACTGTCATATAAACACTTTAATTGGTTGCCACACACTGCGCTCCGCATCCCACGCGGCGATAGCCACAAATTGCCCTGTAGCGTCATAGACGCGCGCGAGGGTCTGCTCGTCCAGCGCACCGGTTTGCTCCTCAAGCTGAAAGGTGTTGCCATGTCTCACCCGGCCGGTCGTAGCCTCATCCAGACGAAGCGCGGGAAAGTGTTCTATGGCTTTGCCGGCGGGGTAGAGGAACTGTTCGATGATCCCCTGCGCGGCGGCTCCGGCGAGTTGTTCAAGCGTGATGCTTTCTGAGAGGGGGAATGGCCCGCTGCGCGTGCGCACGAGGCCGCCGAGGTAGGCGCCGCAGCCTGCCAGTTCGCCGAGGTCGTAGGCGAGGGAGCGGATGTAGGTACCCTTGCTGCACTCGATGGCGAGCGTGAGGACAGGGGGTTGGGAGGGTTGCCAGTCGATGATCTCAAGGTGGTGGATGGTGATGGGACGCGGTTCCATGGCGACTTCTTCGCCTGCCCTGGCGCGTTTGTAGGCGGGTTGGCCTTGCAGTTTGATGGCGGAGTAGCGCGGCGGCACTTGCATGTGCTCGCCGAGCATGGCTGGGAGGAGCGCTTCGATTGTGGCGAGCGCCAGGTCTTGCGTGCTGGCGGTCCGAAGTATGGCTCCTTCGGAGTCATAGGTACCGGTGACGGTGCCGAAGATGATGGTGGCCTGGTATGCCTTGCCGCTTTCGCTCAGGTATTCGGCGACGCGCGTGGCGTGGCCGGCGCAGATGGGCAGCACGCCGCTCGCGGCGGGGTCAAGCGTTCCGGCATGTCCGACGCGCTTTTGTTGGAGCAGCTTGCGCACTTTCGCCACTACGTCATGCGAGGTCATGCCGGTGGGTTTGTTGATGTTGAGTATGCCGTCCATATGGTAATGTATATCCAATCATTTTCGTAACGTTTTAGAGACGGCTCTATGGTACTATATTAAGC
>DAHVFL010000556.1 GCA_027316975.1 Chloroflexota bacterium
TCTGCTGGCTCGTTGATCGACGTGAATGCTCTGCCATCCTGGTTGCGCGCCGTAGATGGTCAACCCCAGGCATCGCAGGCGGGGAGAAACGCTCCGCCGCCACTGTATGGCACATCACCTCGTATCGAGAGCGCGCGCGTACCTGGCCGTCCTCGCGCCGAAATGATGCCCCCGGAACAAAGCGAGGTTGCCGCTAACGTGTTTTCCTCGATGTTAGGCGTGGCCTCGAGTACTCCCTCTTATCCTGCTCCGAGCGCCGGTGGGCAGCAAAGCTTTTCAAGCGCGCCCGGCCAGCCTTCCGGGTCGTTGTACCCTGCTCAACCTGCGTCCCCGATGGCCGCGCCACCAGTGTTTAACAATGAACAAGCTATGGCATCAGGCTTTGCCGGTGCTGCCCCCCAATCCGCCCAGGAAACAATACCAGGGAGTTATGCTGGTAACAACGCGAATAATGCCTATCAAAACACGCAAAACCCTTACACAGCCAATGCAGGCCAGCCAATGCCCCAGCAGCCTCCGGTAGCCGCTATGCAGCCAGGGGCATTCAATACCGGGCAGGGCAGTCCGGTGAACACGAATGCCAGACCCGGCAAGCGCAGTTTTCTCGATACCATCCGTGAATGGTTCCACCTGTAGATTTAGTTAGTATAAAGGATCGTGGAGATGCAGACAGAGCCTTACCTGGGGGAAGGGCCTGGTTCGACCAGTAGCCAGAATCCCGCTTCCGCCAGATCAATTCTAGTGGCAGATTGCGGGACTACTTTTACCAAAGTTTCATTACTCGGACTTGTCGAGGGCCAGTATCGTCTTATGGCGCGGGGAGTATCCCCCACGACGGTCTCCGGTCCGACCGAGAATGTGACCAGGGGTATTATCCAGGCCATCAACGAGATCGAATATATCACGGGGCGGCGTTTTGTCGTTGACGGACAGATCGTTACGCCCGAAGACCCATCGGGTGATGGCGTTGACCTGCTCGTCTCTACTGTAAGCGTGGGCGGCCCTATGCGCCTGGTAGTGTTGGGTGGCGTTACCAGAGAACTTGAAATGCTGGCCGCGCAATCTGTCTCCGGCCTGCGCGCCGAAACCTACGCGATACCCGCGCCTTCCTTTCGCGCAACTATGGCACCGGATGCGCTTGCCACCGGGGTTGCAGCTCGACCTTCGTCTTCTCCATCACACCCCGCTTCATGGTCACCTGAACAAATCAACGCCGAGTGGGAACGCCAGATTGCGCGAATGCGCGAGTTGCAGCCACACGCCGCGCTCATTGTCGGATTGGCGGACAATCCCGCTGGAGCCTCCGCGCTTCAGGAAGCCTGCCAGCTTGTAATTCAGACGGTCAAGGTTTTGAGCCAGCAGTCAGAAAG
>DAHVFL010000557.1 GCA_027316975.1 Chloroflexota bacterium
GGGTGGGGCGACCCTGGCGGGTGGGGCGACCCTGGCGGGTGGGGCGACCCTGGCGATCGCTGCGGGGAATGTGAACTATATCATAGACTTCTCAGCATTGATATGGTGTAATATAGAGAAATGCGTTATTACCATGTCTACTTTAAAATAGATTGCGTTTATGATGATGCTGATAACAGGAGGGTGTTGATGAGGTCAAGTTTGATGCAGCCCCGTCCTTCGGGGGAATTGGAACGGGCGCAGGACTATACGATACCTCAATCTTCATTCTCATCCGGATCGCCGCACTCCCCGTCGCAATCCCGCCGCTCGCAGGTAAGGTCCGCAACCTATGCCGCGCAACCGCGCTTGACTCTGGCGCCCGCGGAAGGGTGGATGGCACTGGTTTTGCTGGCGGTAGCGGTATATACGGTGGTGATATCTCTCGGCGCGTCGGGCTGGGTAAGCGCGAATATGAACCTGGTGGTTAGCACAGCGGTTGGACTGTTGACAGGGTTTGTGGTAGCCAAATTGAAGCGTTTCCCCCAGGCGATTCTGCATCTCGGCGCTTGTCTGGCGGGATACTGGCTCTCGGTTTTTTTGACCAGCACTATCGCCTATCATGTTTCGTGGCTGCTCCTGCTCCAAAATTTACGCTCGGTCATTGGTGGTGGCCTGGTGTCGCCTCTGACAAATGGCGGCGATATGGTCTTTCTCTTTTACCTGACTTTTCTGTGTTATTTTCTTGGCTATTTTGGGGCGTGGCTGATTTATCGAGCGCACTTGCCCTGGCTGGTTGCGCTGATCTATTGTTCGATTATGCTTGTCAATCTCCAGTACGCCAAAACTGACCTTTCGCTGCTGGTGGTGGTATTAGCGGGGGCGTTGCTGCTGCTGGTTGCTCGTATTCAGTTAAGCAACCAGCTGGCTCGTTGGTCGCAAGAAGGATTGCGTACCGATCGTTCCTGGCTGCGCAGTGTAACGACGCGCTTTATGCAGGTGGCCGGGCTGATGACTGTCCTGATCGTGCTGCTCAGTATGCTATTGCCTGTGGTGAGTCAGCCAACGGCGGGTACCTCTTTGTGGAATAGCGTCAATAACTTCTGGACGAATGTAACGCGTGGTCAGTTGTCGCTGAATAATCCTGGCTCGGTGTT
>DAHVFL010000558.1 GCA_027316975.1 Chloroflexota bacterium
GGGTACGGGCGGGGCTTGCCCCCGCCCTGGTTTCCCTATGGGCTGGTAGCTCTCCCCCCGCCCTGGCTTCCCTACAGGCTGGTAGCTCTCCCCCCGCCCTGGCTTCCCCTGCTCGCGTTGTCCCACTTTCCCCGCTTCGCGCGCTCCTGCCTTTGCCGTCTCGCGCCGCCTGTCCAGGGCCGCCAGCGCCAGTTCTTCCGGCGTGCCGCGTTCTAGCGTCTCAAGCTTGCTTACTACCGCCGCCTGAAAACGACGATGGTAGCGCGGATGCGTATCGATGACCTCGCCCCCGCCAACCGTCATACCGGGCGAAGGAATGCGCAGGATGAAGCGGTCGCGCCGCGCCATTACAGCAGGGCGGCTCAAACGCAACTGCGCCCACCCGCTCTCGCCCGGTTTTAGTTCATCTGTGTCGAGCAGCCGTACACTGGCGGGAACTTCTTGCGAGCCAATGTAGAAATCCACCAGCGTATTGTGGCTCAAAGGCCGCGCCGCGCCTGGCAGCAATTGCACCCGCGCGTCAATCAGCACGGTCGGTTGGAATTGGCCCGGCAGCGTCACCACGTTGCCCCGTTGCAATTCCGAGCGCGGCACATTCGTCAGGTTGATGGCAACGCGGCTGCCAGGATGCGCAATTTCGACCGCGTACCGGTGGGTTTGCAGCGCGCGAATGCGCGTCTTTATCCCCTGCGGCAGCGTCTCAACCTCCTGCCCCGTCTTGAAGACACCATCCAGCAGCGTGCCGGTGACGACGGTGCCAAAACCAGTCATGGTAAAAACGCGGTCGATAGGCAGGCGCGGGCGAGCGATATTTTGCCGTTCCTGCGCCTCACCCAGGAGACGCTCCAGTTCTGCCACAAGTTCCGGTACGCCCTGGCCCGTATAGGCGGAAAGCGGGATGATGGCGCTCCCGGCCAGCGTCGTTGGCAATAACACTTCCGCCACTTCTTCGCGCACCATCTCAATCCAATCCTCATCCACCAGGTCGGCCTTCGTCAGCGCCACCACGCCACGCGGCACATGTAAGAGATCGAGGATCGCCAGGTGTTCGCGTGTCTGCGGCATAATA
>DAHVFL010000559.1 GCA_027316975.1 Chloroflexota bacterium
AAGTGGATAGCAGGCGCGCCTGTCTTTTTGACGGCCTCAAAAATGCGCCGCGAATAGGGCTGCGCGAAGCGGCTGTAGACGCCGGGACTCAACGCGCCCACCCAGCTATCGAACAACTGCACAACATCCACACCCGCCTCAACCTGGGCCAGCAGGTAGCGCGTGACCACCTCGGTCAGCTTTTCCATCAGCGCGTGCCACACCTGAGGGTGCCCGTACATCAGCGACTTGGCAAGACCATAGTCACGCGAGGGGCGTCCCTCGATCAAATAACACGCCAGCGTGAATGGCGCGCCGGAGAAGCCAATCACCGCCTGCTTACCAGCAAGCGCACGACGCACTAGCCGGATGGCCTCCATCACGTAGGGGGTAGATTCCCCGGCTTCAGGCACGCGCAGGCGTTCAACGTCCTGCATCGTGCGGATAGGGTTATGGATGATGGGGCCAATATCGGGCTGAATCTCCAGCGAAACGCCCATGCCTTCCAGGGGCAGCATAATATCGGCATACAGCACCGCGCCATCCACGCCCAACTGCTCTACGGGCATCAACGTCACCTGGGCGCACAGTTCGGGCGTCTTCGCCATGGTGAGAATATCGTAGCGTTTGCGCAGTTCGCGGTACTCCGCGAGACAGCGCCCCGCCTGGCGCATAAACCAGACGGGAGTAGCATCAGGCTGGCGGTGATGACAGGCATCAAGGAAACGCGCCACGCCACTATGCGGATTCATTACCGCTATTGACCTATCAGATTGCATGTGTGTCTTTGTGTTCCTTACTAAACTAACGGGAATGTCCTGTCACCCTGAGCGCAGCGAAGGGTCTACGCGATGGACTCCGAGATCCTTCGCTGCGCTCAGGGTGACAATTTGCTCGGGATGACAGGGTGTCTTGTCACCCTGAGCGCAGCGAAGGGTCTACGCGATGGACTCCGAGATCCTTCGCTGCGCTCAGGATGACAATTTGCTCGGGATGACAGGGTGTCTTGT
>DAHVFL010000055.1 GCA_027316975.1 Chloroflexota bacterium
GTTCTCCTGCTTGTGATGAAGGCTTTTCGTTTTTCTCATCTTAGCAGATAACGGCTACTTGCCCCTTCTTTCTCACCCTTCTTTCCCAAAATACCTATACTTGTAAGGGGGAAGGGTGGGGGCCTTGTGCTTGTCCTCGTGGTGGCGTGATTCGCCCGGATTCCGTGAGGCATGAAGGTCGCACTCCCACCAGGACAAGCACAAGGCCCCCTCATCCGCTCCACCCCGCCCTTTGTCCCTACAGGAGACGACCCCCATTCCCCTATGCGGTCACTCTGCGTTACACGAGCCGCGCCCGCCCGGATGCGTCGTAGTCATTGTAGGGGTGGGGACCCTTGCGGTCGCCCATGTCCCATGTCCCATATGTCCCATGTCCTATGCTACAACTTCCAGGTGATATACTGTCCTATAAACCAACACACCACCATACTCAACGAGGAGCCATAGACCATGACTACTTCCGAACAGACGCGCACCGAACGCGATTCGATGGGCGAAATGCAGGTTCCCATAGATGCGTATTATGGCGCGAGCACGCAGCGCGCTGTATTGAATTTTCCGATTAGCGACTTGCGCTTCCCACGCCAGTTTATTCGCGCGTTGGGTCAGATTAAACTGGCGGCGGCGCAGGCAAACGAGGAACTTGGATTGGTAGAACAGCGCATTGCGGAGGCCATTGTGCAGGCGACCCAGGAAGTCATCGACGGCAAGCTCGATAGCCACTTTGTGCTGGATATTTTTCAGACTGGCTCCGGCACATCGACCAATATGAACGCCAACGAGGTGATTGCTAATCGCGCCAGCGAGTTGATGGGCGGGTCGCGTGGGTCGCGCAAAGTGCATCCCAACGATCATGTCAATTTTGGGCAATCGTCCAATGACGTGATTCCCACCGCTATGCACGTATCGGCGCTGGTGAGTATCGAGCATGATCTGATACCGGCTCTGCTGGGACTGCAAATGGCACTCGAGCAGAAATCGGACGAGTTCATGCCCGTCATCAAGACCGGGCGCACCCATTTGCAGGACGCGACGCCAATCCGCCTCGGACAGGAGTTTCTGGGCTATGCCGGGCAGATTGAGCGCGGCATCACTCGTATGAGACACGCGCAGAGCGAGTTGTCGGAGGTCGCCCTCGGTGGCACTGCCGTTGGCACCGGCGTCAACACCCACCCGGAGTTCGCGGGGCGCGTCTGCCACCGTCTTTCGGAGATGAACGGGGTCAACGTGCATGAGACGAGCAACCATTTCCAGGCCCAGAACACCCTCGATAACATAGTCGAGGCCAGCGGGGCGCTGAATACGCTGGCCGCCAGTTTGATGAAGATTGCCAACGATATGCGCTGGCTGGGTTCGGGGCCGCGCGCGGGTATCGGCGAAATCGATTTGCCCGCTGTGCAGCCGGGCAGCTCCATCATGCCGGGCAAGGTCAACCCTGTCATCGCTGAATCTGTATGCATGGTGTGCGCCCAGGTAATGGGCAACCATACCACGATTACCGTCGCGGGACAATCGGGCAACTTCGAAATCAATGTAATGATGCCCGTCACAGCCTACAACCTCCTCCAATCGATCAGCCTGCTTGCCGCTGCCGCCCGAAACTTCACGGAACAATGCATCAAAGGCATTTCAGCCACCAGCAAGGGACCGGAGATGGTCGAGCGCGGCCTGGCAATCTGCACCTCGCTGGCTCCAGTAATCGGCTATGACGCCGCCGCCGCACTCTCCAAAGAAGCCTACAAAACCGGCAAAACCATCCGCGAAGTAGCCCGCGAACGCACCACCCTTTCCGAAGAAGAACTCAACCGCATCCTCGATCCCGCCGCCATGACGAAACCGGGGTTGGAAGGCGGCCCGGCTGGGGGGTAGGTATTCTATCGACCAGCGATTCTTGCGGCTACCGCATGGTGGAATGGGGTCGTCTCCTGATGAATTTTGACGACCGAATAGAGTAATGGTGGGGGCGCAAGCATCCCCGGCGTCCTGATGAATTTTGACAACCGAAAAGGGGAATAGGACGCAAGCGTCCCTGGCGTCCTGTAGGGACAAGGGGCGGGGTAGGATGGAGGAGGGGGCCTTGTGCCTGTCCTGGTGGGAGTGCGACCATCCCGCCTCACGGAACCCAGGCGCATCCTGTTGCCACCAGGACAGGCACGAGGCCCTCACCCCCTTGTCCCTGACGAACTGTACCAACCAAAGTCGGTCATGTCATCCTGAGCGCAGCGAAGGATCTCCCTCGCCGGGTACGAGATCCTTCGCTGCGCTCAGGATGACACCTTCCCTTCCGTCTGGCTGCCTCCCTTCCTCAAAAGCCTCCCTGTGAAAGGCAAGCCCGTCCCGTATCCTCACGAACCAGAAACCCCGTCGTATAGGGTACGGGCGGCGCTTGCCCCCGCCCTGGTTGCGCTGCTGCCGGGCTTGCCCCCGCCCTGGTTGCGCTGCTGCCGGGCTTGCCCCCGCCCTGGTTGCGCTGCTGCCGGGCTTGCCCCCGCCCTGGCAATTGAAGCCACGGCATCCCTGATAAACACGCCCCGCACACTCCAAAATCACCTCTTTTCACCCCTCCAAAAAGAATAATTCAGCAGTCCAACTTGACAGTAACTCGCTTCAAGTGTATAATAGCGATAGAACAAAATTTCTAAAGTTTAGAAAATGAGCACAAGAAACGAGCGTTTGGAGTGGCGATGGAAGGCAAAAAGTGTTCTAGATAAAAGGAGTCTTTCGCATGACATTCAATCCTGAAAAGCATTTAATCGAACTACAGGGCAAAGCTTACCTTGAAGTTAAATGGAGAGTAGTGTGGTTCCGCCAGGAATGTCCTAACGGGATTATTAAAACCGAAGAGGTCCTTGTAGACCTTGATCGAGAGGTTGAGGCGGAAGTTCCGACGGGTAACTGGATACCTAACCCCAACAGACCAGGGAAGAAAATGCCCGAAAAAGTAGTTCATCGTGACAAAGGCTATGCGAGGTTCCGAGCCATTATAGATGATGGTAAAGGAGGCCATGCCGAGGCTACAAAGACAGAAAGTGCTGCCTCTTTTGATGATTACGCCGAAAAAGCGGAAACCGGAGCAATAGGCAGAGCGCTCGCTTTACTTGGATATGGAACTGCATTTACCGGCGACGAACTCAATGAAGAGCATCGCATCGTCGATGCGCCCGTTGAACGCGCCACGAGCCTTCAGTATGCACGTAATGGAAGCAATGAGAACGGCAAAGCGAGCATGACGAATGCAAACGGCCAGCAGAGCGACGAGAAGCTTGCGAGCGCTCCTGCGACCGAACAGCAGCTTGCGAGTTTGCGCAAACTGTGCCAGCACCTGGGCAAGCCTGAGCCTGAAGGCCAGGGCGCGATGACCTACCTCAGCGCGAAGGAACTGATCTTACAGCTTAGTCGTGAGTACAATGAATCGCGCCAGAGCCGCAAAGCCTCGTAGACAGTTCATCTTATCCATGCACCAGGAGAGGTAACAGACAATGACCATGCAAGAACTGGAACGCGTCGAGAAGAACATGCGGCAGCAATGGCATGACCTGGTTATAGCCGAACAAGATGGCGCGGACCTGCCGGCGCTCGAGCAGATGTACGATACCTATATCCTGCTGGCCGAAGAGTACAATCGCTGCTCCGAGGAGTACCAGCGCGAGCAGCAACGAGGCCAGGGCAGGCACAACCCCGTTGTTCCAGGAAGCAAGAAGCAGTCTTTTTTAGGGCGTGAAAAAGGCCGAGAGGATGTTAAACTGGCATCGTGAAAATAATAAAGTTGACACACAGCAGGGCAAGAGCAACCGGGCCGGTTGCTCTTGCCCTGCTGTGTGTCAACTGATTTTTCTACAATCGCTCGACGAAGTCCGCCAGGGCGCTTGCGACCTGTTCAGGGGCATCGAAGAGAATCATGTGGCCGGCTTCAGGTACGATTACCAGGCGCGATTCGACTATCTCGCGGTGCAGGCGCTGCGCGAGTTTCAGTGGAAACTGAGCATCCTTCTCGCCCCAGATAATCAGCGTGGGTTTGCCCATCGTCTTGAGATCGCTTGCGACCGAGTTGCTGTAGTTGGGGAGCAGCAGGCGTATGTGCTGGAAGAGCACTTCCTTGCCCAGTTCGCTGTCCCACGGTTCGACATAGGCGTTGAGCGCGTCGTTGTCCTTGAGCCGATCGGCATGATACGCGCCATTCGGCATAGTTTCGCGCAGGTCGCGCATAACGTCTTCAAGTTTTGTTTGCAAAGGAGCATTCGGGTCCTGGCGTTTCCGCATATCCGGCAGGGGCCAGTCGGGCGCGTAAGTGTATTCATAGCAGATGCTATCGATGAGAACCAGCGCGGCGACACGTTTCGGGCAAAGCCGCGTGGCAAGTATCTGCGCCACACCGCCGCCGATGCCCTGACCGGCCAGCACCACGTTAGTCAGATCCAACTGTTGCAGCAGGAAGTTCATACAATCGGCATGACCCCAGATAGAAGTATCCGCTTGCCATGGATGATCCGATTGCCCGTAGCCGAGCATATCGATGGCATAGACGGCGCGGTGGGTACCCGCCAGGCCTGGAAGAACAGTGTCCCAGGCGAACGCGCCGCCCAGGATATCGTGGAGCAGCACTATGGCTCCATCGGTACCATATTCAGCGCCCTGAACAACATAACTGATGTTGTAGTGAATGACATGCGCTGAACGCCGCTCCCGCGCGGCTGTCGTTGCACCAGTACTCTGTCTTGACATACTACCTCTCTTAGCTCAGCCCGGTTGCGGAGCAACTATTATGAAAATTTCATTCTGTTATGCCTGATCAGTAGCGACACCCCTTGCGGGTGTCCCGTTAGTCTCAGATATTAGGCCATGTCTGGCAAGGCATACAGGCAGTAGCGACACCCCTTGCGGGTGTCCCGTTAGTCTACTTCATGATTCGTTTGTCATGATTCGAGGGCGTTTCGTAACTCAGATAAGCTGAGCATCTCTGAGCTTAAACATGCACAGAATATACTTTTCTAGCTCATCAAAAATCAAAGTTCTTCTGGTCATTGCTCACTCCTTCCGAGCGTGTTTTGGCATCCATTGAAGAGCTTTTTGAGAGTTAGGAAACGCTCTCATGATTCGTTTGTATAGAGCAGGATAGGGGGCGGGACACCCACAAAGGCCGTCGCTACTGGTCAGGCTCTGGCGTACAAAGCGGGAACGTTGTAAAAAGCGCTGAAGCCGGCATAATGGGCGCATTTCTCGCCCAGTTCGTCTTCGATGGTCAGCAGGCGATTATATTTTGCCACGCGCTCGCTGCGGGCAGGCGCGCCAGTCTTGATCTGCCCGGCATTGGTAGCAACCACGAGGTCGGCGATGGTGGTATCCTCGGTTTCGCCGGAGCGGTGCGAGACGACAGCGGTGTACGAAGCGCGTTTCGCCATCTCAATGGCGGCCAGCGTCTCGCTGAGCGTGCCGATCTGGTTGAGCTTGACCAGAATCGAGTTGGCCGAATGCTCTTCAATGCCACGTTGCAGGCGCATGGTGTTGGTCACGAACAGGTCGTCGCCCACCAGTTGAATACGACTGCCCAGGCGCTGTCGCATCTGCGACCACCCATCCCAGTCGTCCTCGGCCAGGCCGTCCTCGATTGAAATAATGGGATACTCGTTAATCCACTGCTCATAGAGATCAATCATCTCTTTGGAGGTCAGACTACGGCCTTCACGCGCCAGCACATACTTGCCATTGCTATAAAATTCGCTGGAAGCAGGGTCCATGCCAAGGCAGATATCGACGCCGGGTTTGTAGCCCGCGCTTTCAATAGCGGCAATAATGACCTCCAGCGCCTCGCGGTTAGAGCGAAGCGAAGGAGCGAAGCCGCCTTCATCGCCCACATTGGTGTTCAGCTTCTTACCGTGCAGCACCTTCTTCAAAGATTGGTACACCTCGGCCCCCATGCGCAGGGCCTCGCGGAAGGTGAGCGCGCCCACCGGCAAAATCATATACTCCTGCATGTCGGTGGAGTTGTCTGCATGTTTGCCACCGTTCAAAATATTCATCATGGGAACAGGCAGGACATGCGCTGAGACGCCGCCCAGATAGCGGTACAGTGGCTGTTGCAGGGCAGTGGCCGATGCCTTTGCCAGCGCCAGCGAGACCCCCAGAATGGCATTCGCGCTCAGCGCGCTTTTGTTGGGCGTGCCGTCCAGGTCGATCATCATGGCATCCAGCGTTTCCTGGTCGGTAGCGTCGAGTCCAATCAGCGTTTCGCGCATAGTGGCATTCACATTATTGACGGCGGTCAGCACGCCTTTGCCCCCAAAACGATGCGCATCGCCATCGCGCAGTTCGACCGCTTCGTGCGCGCCTGTAGATGCGCCCGACGGCACGGCAGCCAGGCCGCGCTCGCCCCCTATTAACAACACTTCGACTTCAATAGTTGGATTACCTCGCGAGTCCAATATCTCACGCGCCATCACATCTTCAATGATGGTAATCTCATGCAACGCATACGGCATATAAAAAAACCTCCGTTATGACTAAACCTCTCGTGGAAGTATTGTACACCGGAGATCGCACAGGGGCAAGTTCCCAGAACCGGGACCAGGCGCAACGCGCAAGCGCCAAACGGCAACAAATCCGCCCGTACCCTATACGACCGGGTATCTGGTTCGTGTAGGGTACGGGCGGCGGCTCTGCCCCCGCCCTGGTAATCCCTGCGCTGTCCCCGCCCTGGTGAACCTACCGCTTGTCCCCGCCCTGGTCATCTCGCTCACTAACTGTCATCCTGAGCGCAGCGAAGGATCTCTTGTGGCGCTTACTTGTTGGTATCAGCATCTACGTACATGGGCGATGGGCGGCGGATTAGCGAATTGCGCTGGGGCGCGCCGGCGTAACTGCCACGCAGGTTGTTGCCGTATGCCGTTTGCGTTGGCTGCACAACGGGCTGCACATCAGGCGTTTCGCTTCCGTTGTTGGTCGCTGATCGCATCATCTCAAGGCCCTGGCGCAGGGTGATCATGTCACGCATAAAACAGGCTACAGCCGAGGCAGCCGATCCCTTCTCTTTCGAGGTATCGTAGCGGCGCGTGGTGGCCTCTCCTGCCACCTGCGCAGCGCGGGCCATCAGATCAGCCGTTTTAGCGGCGTATGCATCCTGAAAAATATCGTCCCAACTGCCCCACCTGCCACGCAGTGGCTTCCAGCCAAGCTGGCTATCGCTGACCGTGCGCCACTTTTCTTCCGTGAACTGCATCCAGTCATCCAACAGGCGCGAAACAGCGGCCAGTTGCTGGCGCAATCGCTCTTCCTCTTCGGAGGGACGCTGCGGGAATGCCTGGGGGAAACTATCAGTGGTCTGCTGGCTCACCATGCCATTGGGGCCAAGCTGCGGGAAGCCCATAGGCATAGGTTGGCCGTTCATGCCATTATTCATACCGTTAACGCCGGGGAGCGCGCCGGAGGTGGAGACATTGTAAAAGCCAGAATTGCCTGTCATGGCAGCGAAATTGGGGGCAACCTGTCCATTTGGCATGTTCAGCAAGGGGATCTCGGCGCCAGCCGGGAGTTCTCCGATAACCTGAAAGCCGCTCGCCGCCAGCGAGGGACTCATGTTGAAAACGGTCGAGGCGTCGGGCAGCAGCATACTATCAGAAAAGGCGGGGATGCCGCCGATAACGATTTCTTCATGACCTACGGCGTCCAGAATACGCCATGCCAGGCGCGGGTGCCGCATGGCCCACCATACGCGACGCATTATGAAGGTGCTGGCAAAGGTGAAGTTGACGACGAGCCAGACCACGCCGCGCACAGCCAACCAGTTGACGAGCGCAATCACAATAATCCAGTACCAGGCGTCACGTTGCCCTGCTTCTTCAATGAAGGTGAGTACTGCCGCAACCGTCAGGCTGGGATCGCGCAGAGGGTTGATTAGATCTATAATGCGCCAGTACCATTTTCGGTCTGTCTTCGCTTTCAATATGCGCTCCTCTCGATTCTGCCGCTGGTCCGGCAGACCGATATTAATTTATACGGTCTATTAAGCATCCGCTTTGAACCCCGCTTATTATCATTTATGTATAACGGATAGGATATGAATAGTCGGATATGACGGTACCAAAGTACCGTCAAGCGCTAACCAGGGCAGGAGCAAGCCGACGCCCACCTGGTTGTCATCCTGAGCGCAGCGAAGGATCTCTCGTCGGCAGCGCGCAGATCCTTCGCTGCGCTCAGGATGACAACCAGGCTTCAGGGTAACATCCTGCCCTGGCTCATATCAAATAGAGCGTTTCTGTATCTCCAACAGTTGATCGATGCCTTGTTCGGCCAGGGTAGTGAGGGCATCCATGCTGGCGCGGTTGAAGGTGCCGCCTTCGCCGGTACCCTGTACCTCAATAAACTCGTGTTCGGCGGTCATTACGACGTTGAAATCGACATCGGCGCGTGAGTCTTCCTGGTAGCAAAGGTCAAGCATGATTTCTCCTCCTACGATGCCTACGCTAATGGCAGCGACCGCCGTTTTCACGGGGTGCGCTGGACAGAGGCCGCGTTTGACAAGCTGCGAGCAGGCGCGGTGCAAGGCGACATAGGCTCCGGTGATCGAGGCGGTGCGCGTTCCACCGTCCGCCTGGATGACATCGCAGTCGAGTGTGATGGTGCGCGGCCCCAGAGCCTGCCGGTCAACCACAGCGCGCAGGGAACGCCCGATCAGACGCTGGATCTCCTGCGTGCGCCCGCTCACCCGTCCTTCCCGCTCGCGAGAATTGCGGGTATGGGTGGCGCGGGGCAACATGCTGTATTCCGCCGTGACCCATCCCAGGCCCTTGCCCTCTAAGAACGGCGGCACCTTCTCTTCGACGCTGGCCGTACATAAGACGCGCGTTTTGCCCGCCTCAATCAGTATAGAACCTTCGGCATAATCTACAAAATCTACGGTGAGCCGAACGGAACGAAGTTCGGTCAGCGAACGTTGATCTATACGAACCATGATGTTTTGAAACCTTTCTATGCTTTCAATAGTAATATTACTATGGGGAACAAATGAAAAAGATGAGACGATAGTAATATCGCGCTAGTACATCTTACCCATAGAGCAAGTGAGATGTGGTACTATATCACAGGTACCATTTATATATCACAACATGTAAAGAAAGATGATTGCGTTCCAGACTGTATCAGAACGCTTCTTCACGAGGCTAGTAGCGATGCCCAGGTGTGCGTCCCGTTAGTTCATGCGCGCTCGTATCAAGTGGGACGCAAATTGGACACCCACAGAGGGCGTCGTTACTACCCACCCAACGCTGCGTGGATACTAGCAGGTCAACACTTTCAACATCAAGGGTCATTGTATCCTGATGTGCTGTGCCAAAGGAAAGGATAAACCGATGTCCACAGTTCTACGAATGCCAACAAAAACTCCGCAGTCGATACATGCCAAACGCCTGATCATAGCCACCAATCGCGGTCCCGTCGAGTATTACCTGAGCCAGGAGCAGGAGCTGAAGCACCGCAGGGGCCCTGGTGGAGTCGTGACCGCGCTCACGGGCGCGAACAGCCGGATGGATGTCACCTGGGTAGCAATGGCGATGACGGAAGCTGATCGTATCGCGGCAAAAGCGGCCCAACAACACGAGGGAGTAATGCGCTCACCTCTTCCGGGGCAAAATATGCTGCTGCGCTATGTGACTATTCCTAAGACAGCTTACCGTAAACATTACGAGGAAATTAGCAATCAATTGCTCTGGTTTGTACAGCACTACCTGTATGATCCTATGGAGGACTCACAGTTCGCTCACAAACTGCAAGATGCCTGGAAAAACGGCTACACTGTCGCAAACCGCGCCATTGCCGATGCGATATCCGCTGAGATTGATCGAGGAGAGGGTACGCCGGTTGTGATGCTGCATGATTATCACCTCTACCTCGCTCCTGCCATGATTCGCGAGCAGCACCCAACCATCATTATGCAGCAATTTATTCACATCCCCTGGCCCGATATTCGCTGCTGGCAATTTCTACCTGGCAACGTGGCGCAAGACATTTTTAACGGGCTGATCGGCAACGATATTATCGGCTTCCAGACGGAACGCGATGCCCATAACTTCTTAGAAGGCGCGCGCACCCTGTTGGAAGGATCGGTCGTTGATTTTGCGGAAAGCGCGGTCTGGTGGCAGGGGCATCGCACGCAGGTACATGCCTATCCCATTTCGATTTCCGCGACAGAGGAAAAACGCCTGGCGCAGAGCCTGGCCGGAAGACGGGCCATGAATAAAATCTCGCCCCTGCTGAAAGAGAAAACCATTATGCGGGTAGACCGCATAGAGCCAACCAAGAATATCCTGCGCGGCTTTCAGGCGTATGCGTTGCTGCTCGAACAGCATCCAGAATTATGCGGTAATGTACATTTCCTGGCCTTTCTGGTGCCGTCGCGCCAGGGACTGGCAAAATATAAACGCTATACAGGTGAAGTCAAGAAGCTGGTCGAGGAGATTAACCAGCGCTTTGGCACAGACGAATGGACGCCCATTCACGCCTTCTACGAAAATGACCGCGTACAGGCGCTGGCCGCCATGCAACACTATGATGTCCTGCTGGTCAACCCCATCATGGATGGCATGAACCTGGTTGCTAAAGAGGGGCCGGTGGTCAATAAACGCGATGGAGTGCTGGTGCTTTCGCGCACGGCAGGCGCGTTCCAGCAACTGGGCAAGTTCTCATTGCCCATCACGTCCACCGATGTCACCGACACTGCTGAGGCTCTTTACTCGGCCCTGACCATGCCAAAGGATGCGCGACGCGCTATGGCGACTCAGGCCCGGCTGAGCGTCGAAAACCAGGACCTCAATGCCTGGCTGCAACGCCAGATCAGCGACATCAATGGATTGCTGGACCGTTTACCGGCCAGAATCCTATCCCAGAAAGTCATGTTTAACTTATCCTCCGCCTCTACCGCTCCTGTCGCGGTGGGTTAGAAGAAGGCAAATGCAAAGCCAGGAGCAACGGTGCCGCTGCTCCTGGCTTTGCATCTGCCTTCTCTTGTATTAGCGCGGAGGGTAAGACACATAGATGGTTTTGGTCTCGCTAAATTCCTTGACTGCGTGGGCGCCAAGTTCGCGGTGGCCGTTGCCGCTGGCCTTCATGCCACCGAAAGGAAGGTGGATCTCGGAGCCGGTAGTGGGAGCGTTGAAATAGATCAGGCCGGATTCGATTTCGCGCATGGCACGGAAGGTCAGGCGGCTGTTTTCGGTAAAGACGGCGGTTGAAAGGCCGTAGTCACTGGAGTTGACGACCGAGATAGCTTCTTCGTAGGTATCGACCGGGACGATGGAGACAAAGGGGCCGAAGACTTCCTCTCTGGCGATACGCATGGTGGGGGCGACACCGGTAAAGATGGTAGGCTGGTAGAACGCGCCCTCGTGATATTCTCTCTCACGGAGGGGATGGCCGCCCATGACCAGGTGCGCGCCCTCGCGTTTGCCAATTTCGGTGTATTCATGTACGGCGTTGACGCGCCCGGCGTTGACGAGCGGCCCCATGTCAACCTGTGGGTTCAGGCCATCTCCTATTTGCAGCTTTTCGGCGGCGGCTACCAGGCGCTCGGTAAAGGCCTCTTGCGCGGAACGCTGTACGATGACGCGGCTGGTAGCCGTGCAGCGCTGGCCGGTGGTACCAAACGCGCCCGATGTTACGCTTGCCACGGCGAGATCAAGGTCGGCATCTTCCAGCACGACGACGGCATTTTTGCCGCCAAGTTCGAGGGCGCAGCGCCGCAGGTCGCGCCCGCAAATCTCCGCTACGCGCCGTCCAACCTCGGTTGAGCCGGTCAAAGAGATCATGCTGACGCGGGGATGGCTAGTAATGGCGTCGCCCAGCGAGCCGCCCGGTCCGGTGAGAACGTTCAGGACTCCGGCGGGCAGGCCCGCTTCTTGCAGGCATTCGGCCAGTTTCAGCGCGAGTAGAGGTGTATCGCTGGCCGGTTTGAGAATGACGGTGTTACCAGCCAGCAATGCAGGCAAGGTTTTCCAGGCGGGGATAGCCATCGGGAAGTTCCAGGGCGTGATGATGCCTACAATGCCGAGCGGGTGGCGAATGGTCATACAAAATTTATTGGGAAGCGCGGAGGGCACGGTTTCGCCTTCGGCGCGCCGGCCCTCGCCCGCCATATATCTGGCAACGTCAATGGCGATCTGCACATCGCCGCGTGTCTCTCGCAGAATTTTGCCCATTTCGCGTGTCATGAGCGCGGCCAGTTCCTCTTTGCGTCGTTCCAGGATGGCGGCGGTGCGCAGGAGAATTTCGCCTCGTTCGGGCGCGGGTGTGGTGGCCCAGCCGCGTTGCGCCTGCGCTGCGGCTTCGATGGCGTCCTCGATATCGGCGGCAGTCGATTTCTGGTAGTAGCCGATGACATCTGAAGTACGAGCCGGGTTGGTGCTGACGAAGGTTTCACCACCGCGTGAATCGCGCCACGCGCCCCCGATGAAGTTCTGGTAATGCTGGCCCTGCTTCGTCTCTGGAACAGGAGATGAAATAGACATGGCTATGCTCCTCGTTGAGTTGTGGAATCGCTTAACAGCAATCTGACTGTTCTGATGGCATTATATCATGCTATCCTGATGAATTTTGATGACCAAACTCGGGAATGATCCGTAGTCCCGTCCTGATGAACAGTAACGACCGGAATCGGGAATGTCATCCTGAGCGCAGCGAAGGATCTCGGCGTGGCGAGTGAGATCCTTCGCTGCGCTCAGGATGACAGGTCACTACCGATCTTGCTGGTGAATAGTCATTCATTAGGAACACGCATTACCGGTTTGCGCGTATCAATCGTTTGATATTGCCGCTCAGCATCAACTCCTTCTCCTCATCTGCTATTTGCAAACGTTGGACGCGGCGCAGGTTGCCGGCGGGCATTCCGTAGGGGTAGTCGCAGCCGTAGAGCAGGCGCGAGGCTCCCAGGGCGCTTACGATGTTTTCGTTGATCTGGCCCAGGCTGGTGTCAAAGTGGATGTTGGGGTAATCGCGGAAGTGGGTTTGCGCGCGCTCCTGTCCGCCGTTGAGCATACCCATGTGAGGGATGATGAGCCTGACATCAGGATAGCGGCGCACAAATTCGCAGGTGACATCGAAGTGTTCTTCAAAGGTCATGGGGAATTTCAGCGCTTGAATGGCGTTCATGACGGACTGGAAGTCGGGTGCGTCCATCTGGCGGCGCACATTGTCCATATTGATAGGGTAGCTGTAGCGCAGGCCGCCGTCGTGCGCGGGTGAGAACCAGCAGTGCCACTTGATACCGTTATACTGGTCAAGGTTATCCGGCACGGGGAGGATGTCATAGGGACGCTGCCCGCTATAAGCGTTGCCGCCATAGTAATAGAAGGCGTAGTAGCCAATACGACGCGCCGCCTCCAGCGCGTAGAGCGAGTCGTTGACCATGTCGTTGCTTTCCGGGTCCGCGAAGACGACGGCGCGGCTGATGCCGGACGCTTTGAGCAGCGAGTCGATCTCTTCGATGGGAAGGTGGTAGCGTCCAATGTGGACGTGCGCGTCGATAATTTCTGGCATCGGGTGCCTCCCCTTGAGTGAGAGAGAGGGCGCGATTCATCGCGCCCCTACAAAATCGAATTCGTCTAATCAAAGTGTAACACAAAACCTGAATAGTGATGTGTGGCGGTGCGTAGCCGCAGTCTGCATACCACCACACTTCACTATTCGGCTAGTAATTGGATGTCCCCATTCGAGGTTTGCTGCGTTATTATGAGTGTTATTATGATACATAGTTGCCCGGTCCTGATGGAGAAGATAGTTGTGATGCCTATTGATAGTGATTACGCGGTAGAGAGCGATGAGGCTGCACTGATCGAGGAGGCGCAGGCGAATCCGCTCGCCTTCGATACACTCTACCGGCGTTACCTGGCGCGGGTGTACCGGTATCTGCGCACGCGGTCAGAGGGCGATGAAGACGCGGCTGACCTGACGCAACAGGTTTTTCTCCAGGTATTTCACGCGCTGCCCGGCTATCAGCAGCGCGGACTGCCTTTTGCGGCGTGGCTTTTTCAGATCGCCCGGCATGTCGCTATAGATAGCTATCGCCGCCAGCGTGCTACGC
>DAHVFL010000560.1 GCA_027316975.1 Chloroflexota bacterium
GCGCCGGGAAAGCCGGAACTCGTTGATTGGCCTTTCGGTGCTGATCGGCCTGTTATTCATCATTCTCACGGGCGTGGTCTTCTATGCCGTTGCCAGTCGCACAAATAATAATCAGGGCACAAACACGAAAGCAACCACAACGGCAGGGAGCAGCGCGACTGCTGCATCTACCGTGTCGCCCGGCTCGACTGCCAATCCCAGCCCAACACCAAATTTTGGCGCGACCGCTACTACTGTGACAGGTCAAACGCCCTCGCTCACTGATAACCTGAGCAGTGATACCAACGGCTCGTGGAATAATGATGGTCAGGCCTGCGCTTTCCAGAATGGAACGTACCACGTGCTGGTCAACCAGGCTAATTTTCTGCAGCCGTGCGCGAATACAAAATTTACCATGAACAACGGTGGCATTAAGGTGGATCTCTCACTTGTGCGTGGCAGCGATGCAGGCATAATTTATAGCCAGAGCAGCGACCAGTTTTACGATTTTGAGATATCCAGCCAGAGAACATTTTTCTTTCGCCGCCACGATACCAACGGGGGAGGTAACTACGTCTCCCTGATTGCCGCGACCAGTACACCGGCTATTGCCCCCGGTTCCGCGACCAATACGTTGTTCATGATCGTTAATAATGGGGATTTTACCCTTTTCATCAATGGTATTTTTGTGGGGAGAGCGAAAGACTCCAACTATCGTACAGGTCAGATCGGTTTTGTGGCCGGAACGCTCGCGCCAGTAAGCAGCGCCGACGCCAGTTTCTCTAATCTGGCTGTCTACCCACTCGCGTAAATTCTTCTAAATTCTCCGTGTATTCCACAAATCTGTATGAGATTTTTGTAACTTTCTGTTGTCATCTGTCCAATTGCGCGTTAGAATATGGAGAGATGATCGTCTTGTCGCTTTGAGCAAATTGTCATCCTGAGCGCAGCGAAGGATCTCGGAGTCCATCGCGTAGACCCTTCGCTGCGCTCA
>DAHVFL010000561.1 GCA_027316975.1 Chloroflexota bacterium
ATTTGGGGCAGGTCATTAGAAAGTTCAAGGCGCTTACCACTTATTATATCCACGCAGGTGGAATAGATGAATTCGCCTGGCAAGAACGCTTTTATGATGAGGTTATTCCCAATGCATCTGTTTTAGAGTATATTCGCCGCTACATTATCAATAACCCGGCTCGCTGGATAGACGACGATCTTCATATTATGTAGGGACGCGATTTATCGCGTCCGCCTGCCATTGCGTCCGCCTGCGCGCGCATCGATGTAGGGACGCGATTCATCGCGTCCGCCTGCCCCCGCGTCCGCCTGCCATTGCGTCCGCCTGCCCCCGCGTCCGCTTGCCATTGCGTCCGCCTGCGCGCGCATCGATGTAGGGACGCGATTCATCGCGTCCACTTGCCCTCGCGTCCACTTGCCCTCGCGTCCGTCTCCCCCCGCGTCCGCCTGCGCGCGCATTGATGTAGGGACGCGATTCATCGCGTCCGTCTCCCCTCGCGTCCGCCTGCCCTCGCGTCCGCTTCCCGCGAACGCCAACGTGGGTGGACGCGATGAATCGCGTCCCTACAAAAGCCTTTATCACTTATCCCTCCGCCACGGTGTATCAGACCTTCTCATCCAGCGGCCATCGTAGAAGAGATAGGTATCTTCACGGTTGAAGAAATCGTCGGTCAGATCGCATTCCACCCATAGAGCCGGTACTGTGATGAT
>DAHVFL010000562.1 GCA_027316975.1 Chloroflexota bacterium
CTTCTCTGCTATATTACATTATTTACCAGCCGTTGTCATGCCCCTTAAAGAGATATCTCTCTCTTTCAGTAGCGACACCCCTTGCGGGTGTCCTGTCAGTGTTTCCCAAATAGACAGGGCTTTGCTGCACGGGACACCCGCAAGGGGTGTCGCTACTGGTTTCACATGTAATGATTGCCAGGGATTATGAAAAATCCCCGTTTGTAATGGTATACTATCTTTCAGAAGCATTGTCGTGTCTAGTAGCGCATGGGCCGGGCTATAGGAGGAAGCTCCGGTTGACGAGGTGGAGGCCGTTCGGATCATCAGCGGGGAGCCTCCAGGGTACACCATTACCCTGAGAAGAAAGCACGCAAACCTGGTTGGCAACAACCAGCACAAAACGCTTTCATTGGTGTAGAGAATCTCGATCCGTGTATGGTAGGGGCGACCCTTGCGGTCGCCCTGGCATATGACAACCGAATCGTTGACATCTACCGAACAACAGAAAGGATACCCGACTCATGTGCGGTATCATTGGGTTCGTCGGGCCACAGGGCACCGACGTTACTTCCATATTACTCGAAGGACTGAGCAAACTCGAATATCGCGGCTATGACTCCGCCGGTATTGCCGTATTGACCTCGACCGGACACCTCGAATTGCGCCGTAAAGCTGGCAAGAT
>DAHVFL010000563.1 GCA_027316975.1 Chloroflexota bacterium
CTGCTGCTCGCACACGTCGCGCAGCATTTCGCGCTCGACGCTCTGGAAACGCCCCAGCGAGATAGAGGGGCGCGACCAGCGAAAGACCCGCAAAGTGGGCGGCGCTTCGTCGCGCAGGTGATGCGCCAGCACTGCCTCGTCAATCGCCATATTCATCGCGGCGCTCTGTACATGTGTATTGAGAAAACGATAGGGTTGCGACATGGTACTGCTATCCTTAAAATCAGTAGCGACACCCCTTGCGGGTGTCCCGTCCTCGTACCCCTTGCGGGTGTCCCGTCCTCGTACCCCTTGCGGGTGTCCCGTCCTCGTACCCCTTGCGGGTGTCCCGTCTTACCCATCCACGCGCCTTAAGGGACAACAGGACGGGACACCCGCAAGGGGTGTCGCTACTTAACGCAGGCGGGCGGCGCGCCACTTTTCGCGCTGCTCCTCGCGCACCTGCTCCGGCGCGGGCGCGTAACGCGCCAGAAACTCATCTCGAAACGCGCTGTAATTGCCCGCGATAATGGCTGCGCGCAACTCCCCGGCCAGGCGCAGCATGAAACGAATATTATGAATGCTGCCCAGGCGATAATACAGGTGTTCCTCCGCCCGCAGCAGGTGATGCACA
>DAHVFL010000564.1 GCA_027316975.1 Chloroflexota bacterium
ATCTGTGACCCAGCTTGCGCTTTTTGAGAAGTTCCGCGTATTCTGGGCACAGGCATCGCACCGATGGATTGACGAAGCATCCTTTCATGACTTCTCTATAGAAATGCAACGTCGTGGGTATCAGTCGAGCCGAAAAGGCAAACGCTACTGGTATGGCTTGACGTTGCGCAAGAAGCCACTGAGCGAGCAACGTAGATCAAGACGAAAATAAGCTACCAGGGCGACCGCAAGGGTGCGCCCCTACTATACACGAGGCGGCTCGCAGAGCCGCCTCTCGGAGGGAAAGGGGTGACGTATAGAGTAGGGGCGCACCCTTGCGGTCGCCCTGGCAATCTACTATAATCTGAGCAGGAGTTAAAGAAAGGTATCGCTCAAAGAGCTTTATCTTGTCTGGAGAAAAGGGTTGCCGGTTAAAATCATCTTAGTTCTTCTGCTCTGGCTCGTAATGATTATCATGGAATGGCTTACGCTCATATTTGGCGCGTTTGTCCCGAATCACGCGAAGCTATTAAATGCGCTTGGCTTATGCTTGCTCGTTTTTTT
>DAHVFL010000565.1 GCA_027316975.1 Chloroflexota bacterium
ACGCGTGAGAGCTGGTCAACACCTCGCTGACCAGTTCACGCGGGTAGCAGGTCTCCAGAACCTGCATGCGCAGGTGCTGACAAAACTTGCTATTCGACGGAATCTGCTGTAATTTGAAGGACATGCCGGAAGGTCTCCTTGCTATGACTCGACGTTTCAAGTGATACATGTAGTATCGCACATCGAGACCTTCTTCTTATTTGAAGGGCATTGACCGCAAGGGTCGCCCCTACCATACACGACGCGGCCCGCAGGGCCGCATCATACAGGGGAAATGGGTGGACGGATATGGTAGGGGCGACCCTTGCGGTCGCCCTGGAACGGGGACGGTCGCCTTGGTCCTTCTCGCGATCGCCTTGGAACCCGTCGCGGTCGCCCTGGCGAATTGGATGATCGCCCTGGTACATAACAGATAAAATGGAAATGAGGTTGGCAGCAGATGGCTCTCCTGGATGATTTGATGCCGGGTGTCGTGGTGAAGGGACTGTTGCCTGGTGGGCCAGTGACGCTGATCAGTGTGAAACGGCATGGC
>DAHVFL010000566.1 GCA_027316975.1 Chloroflexota bacterium
TATGACGAAGCCCTGGCAGCCTTTGAACATACGCTGGCGCTGGACGAGCAATTCGTGCCAGCGTGGGATGGCATGGCGTGGGCGCTGGGCATACTCGGCAGGCGCGACGAGGCGCTGGCAGCGGTCAACCGCGCATTGCAGCTTGATCCTGAGTATTTTGATGCAAGGAAGCGAAAAGAACGACTGGAAACGCTCTAACTCTCCGGGCATTATGCAATTGTAGGGACGCGATTGATCGCGTCCGCTAACGTCCACTGTCCAGCGGAAGCGGACGCGATTGATCGCGTCCGCTAACGTCCACTGTCCAGCGGAAGCGGACGCGATTGATCGCGTCCGCTAACGTCCACTGTCCAGCGGAAGCGGACGCGATCAATCGCGTCCCTACAATACTTCTTTCACTAGCCCCACAATCTCCCCGTGAATCTCTTCCACTGTTCTTGAAGCGTCCACTACCTTGATGCGCTCAGGATGTGCGCGGGCAAGCAGACGAAAGCCTTCCCGCACACGCTGGTGAAATTCTTCGGCCTCCAC
>DAHVFL010000567.1 GCA_027316975.1 Chloroflexota bacterium
GTCTCGCTCTTCCGCAAGCTGTGTGCGGCTAATACACGGCGCAATCTGCTCGTAATCGTACTGCACCGCGAGCACCCCCAACGGCCCGCACGCGGCACAGGCATACTGCACAACGGCTGGATCATAGGTTGTCCCACACAGGACACATTGTAAATGCTGGATATGAGTTGCTGGCATCATCGGATTCTACCATTTCCAGGGCGACCGCAAGGGTGCGCCCCTACCATATCCCGATCAACCCCTACTATACGGGAAACGGCTCGCAGAGCCGCCTCGTGTATTGTAGGGGCGCACCCTTGCGGTCGCCCTGGTGGGGACTCAGGAATGTCCTGATCGCTTGCTGGCATCATAGGATACTGCATTACCGAATCACTTCTAATTTCACTCGCGCTAGCTTCGCTTTGTCTTCGTCACTGATGGGATGCTCGCGGTCTGGGACTTCCAGATCAGTCTCAACACCGCACAATTCAGTTGAAAAGTAGCGCAGGCCGTTGTCGGAGAGAACTGTGACGATCATT
>DAHVFL010000568.1 GCA_027316975.1 Chloroflexota bacterium
CTGCATAGGTCTGCGGAGATCCTTCGCTGCGCTCAGGATGACAGGGGAGAGCCATATCCCCATTCTTTTATGAATCACCATCATCGAGTCCGTGCCGAAGTCGCAAAAAATCAAACAAGAACATACAAGAAAAAAGGGACGCATTGCCACCCATAACAGAAGCAACCTGTGATATACTTGCTTTACATGAGGCATTTCCAGGGATTGAAGATAACATCCGTGTAGGGTACGGGCGACCCTCGCGGTCGCCCTGGCACCCGATCAATCGGAGTGACCCACGTGTAGGGTACGGGCGACCCTCGCGGTCGCCCTGGTAGTGATCACCTACGGACTGGGTACGGGCCACCCTCGCGGTCGCCCTGGCACCGATCAGTACCAGCAGGTTGACGATCTACTCTTTTGCTGGTAATATGTCAAATTGTGTCATTATGCGTGTTTATGAGAGGCATTGCGCTCTCTGGCAAGGTGTGTTACACTACAATTATAAGGACGTTTGTTCTAAACAAGGAGGTTCGGT
>DAHVFL010000569.1 GCA_027316975.1 Chloroflexota bacterium
CATCCTGGTAGCTTTTGTGTTACCCCTGGTATTGCTGGCCTTCATTATAAAGCTGATCCGCGACCGCTCGTTCCAGTCGGCAACGGGAATGCTCTATCTGGTCGTGGTGCTGACGCTGGCGGGTGAGGCCATGTCACGCGGGCTATTTTTGACGGGATTGCAGTAAAGCTGAGGAGTAAACGAAGCGGCGCGTGTGCCAGGGCGACCGCGAGGGTCGCCCCTACCATACTACGAAGTGGCCGGGGAGGACCGTGTATGGTAGGGGCGACCCTCGCGGTCGCCCTGGACTGTTCGCTATTTTTCTTTGCCGGCGCGGCGCGCCTTCTCCATATCTTTCAGTTCGCGCCGCAGGATTTTGCCGGAGGCAACCTTCGGGATGGCAGGGATGAACTCGATCATATGAACCTTCTTATAGCCCGCCAGTTTGCCATTGGCGAAGGTCAGGATGTCGTCGGCTGTTACATCTTCAAAGCCTTTGCGAAGCACTACAAAGCCTTTGGGCAGTT
>DAHVFL010000056.1 GCA_027316975.1 Chloroflexota bacterium
CATCATAGGTGGTCACTTCGTTGGCGGAAAACTGCTTGCCGGTATCGAGTTGATACGCGGCAATGCGCAGCGCGACGGGCGGGTCGGTCGCCAGCAAAATGCCGCTCACTTTGCCCAGCGTATTGCCATCTTCACTTTTGACTACGCTGGAAAGTAGAGAACTACTTGTAGGCAGTTCCAGTACATGCCCGCTATTTGCCTCCTCGATTAGCATCATGTCGCTGGCAATTGTAATGGAGGCGCGTTCGATAGAGCGTATGGCGCTTGCCGAGAGTATGCGGTAGCCGTCTATCCCCACTTTGACGCGCAGCGCGTAAATGCTGTTGATTTCCAGTTTGAAGTAAAAGTCTTCCACGATGCCGGCGCTTCTCCCCTCGCGAGGAATAACCACCGGCAAACCGCGCACTTCAGCCCAGTTTCGTATAGCCATGCACATACTCCTGATAGAAAATATTAGAATGGGAAAATAAAGACCCATGGCCCAGTATACAATACATTTTGAAGAGAGGCGAAGTGCGCGGGCTGGTCGCTGCAAGCGACCAGCCCGCGCACTTCGCCTCTCTCGAATCACCGCCGCAGGCGGCAAGAAAACTTGCGCGCCGGGTTAATTACCGACCCGACCCGAGCAGTTTATGGAATAAGCCGAAGAGAAGAAACGTGGGTGGCCACTGTCCCACGAAAGTGCTCCACTCGCGTTTGCCTACCAGGAACAACGTCGCGGATACGAAAATGGAAGCCACTGCTCCCCAGTACCAGACTGCGCCCGGCACCTGGTCTGTAACGCGAAAGTATTGCTCCTGTACGTCCTGTGCTTTGTAAGTAGCCGAATCAACTTTTGTTGCCATGAATGAGTATCCTTTCAAGCGGTAAAGTACATAGTAACTACCGGGGGCTAGAACCCCGTCCAACATCGGAACCTGAAATGCATCAGTTATGTATGCTTGAGTTTATACACGAGCGTACTTATGTGCATTTACATATTAAAGAGATGCTGCAACGTTGGGAATCGGGTAACATCTCTTCTGTGAAGCCCAAATTTCAGCTAGACGCGGGTCTCTATTCCCCTTGTTGATCACACGAACTACACGCGCCAGTCAAGAAATTGGTCACACAAGATCGGAGCACCTCTATCGCGTGCGCGCCAGTTGTTGTTTGGGCGGGATGTGTACGGGGCGGCCCTCCACAGCCAGCATGGCTTCGCGCAGGCCCTCGCTCAAGGTGGGGTGCGGGTGAATGGTTTCGATGATCTCGTCGGCGGTCAGCTCGCCGCGCATGGCGATCGAGTATTCGCTGATGAGGTTGGTGGCGTCGGGTCCGATGATGTGCGCCCCCAGGATTTCATCGTACTTGCCGATGATGACTTTGGTGAAGCCCTCGGTCTGGCCCATCGCCACAGCTTTGCCGATGGCCGTCCAGGGGAAACGTTCGACGCGCGCTTCGGGATATTTTTCTTTCGCCTGGGCTTCGGTGAGGCCGATGAAGGCTACTTCCGGGAAGGTGTAGATGGGATTGGGGACAACCGTGTAATCCATCTTTGCCGTGTGGCCCATGGCGTTATCGCTGGCGATTTCGCCCTCCATCGAGGCAACGTGGGCGAGGCCCGCGCCGTGAACCAGGTCGCCGATAGCGTAGATGCCGGGCAGGTTGGTCTCCATCTTCTCGTTGACGCGCACCTGCCCACGGTCGTTATCAAGCCCCTGCTCCACCAGGCGTTCGAGGCCGCTGGTACTGGCGCGGCGGCTGACGGCTACCAGCACGTATTCGGCGCTGTAGCTTTCTGATCCCTTTTCCGTGCTGGCAACAACTTTTTTCAGCTTCCCTTCACCGGCCAGGGACTCTACTTTAGCTCCGGTGATGATGTTGATGCCGCGCTTCGAGAGGATGCGCACCAGCAGGCGGCGCACTTCTTCGTCGAGTGGCGCGAGCACGTTTGGCAGCATTTCGAGAACGGTGACTTTGGAACCCAGGGCGCTGAACATGCAAGCCAGTTCCATGCCGATGACGCCGCCGCCGACGCAGATAATGCTTTCGGGCAATGCGGGCAGATTCCAGCAGGTGTCGCTATTGATGACGTTGCGGCCATCGATGCCGGGGAAAGGCGGCATGAGCGGCACCGAGCCAGTGGCAAGAATGATTTTATCGGCGCTGAATTGTGTGGTGGAACCGTCGCTGGCGGTAACGGTGACGGTGCGCGAGGCATCGACCGTGGCCAGCCCATCGAACACATCGACGTTGTTGCCCTTCATCAGCACGCCAACGCCGCCGACCATGCGTTTGACCACTTTGTCTTTGAAAGCCACCGCCTTCGCCATGTCGAAGGTAGGGCGTGTACCCAGGTGGATGCCGAGGTCTTCCAGCGAGTCCATACTGTGCATCACTTCGGCGATATGCAACATGGCCTTCGAGGGGATGCAGCCAACGTTGAGGCAGGTGCCGCCGAGGTACTGTTTCTCGACGATTGCTACCTTTGCGCCAAGCTGCGCGGCGCGAATGGCCGCGACGTAGCCGCCTGGGCCAGCGCCGATTACCGCGACATTATACTGTGTGCTTGCCATAATACTCATCTCCTGCGCATTGTAGATATATAAGCGACCTCAGCCGTAAAGATATGTGAAGGGGCCACTTTGCTGATGTACCAGCATTAGTGTCTTCATTGTAGCACAATCCCCGTTTCCCTGTACCCTCACCTGCACCGCTCATCTAGCTTAATGAGCCTTCTAACTCCCCGTCCACTCCATTCAGCCAGTTCTTGTAGCGCTCGCTGCTGCTCCATGTTACAGTGTTCTTGTGGATTTAGATACAGAGAAATACAGGAGATACATCTTATGGAGGAATTCATGCAACAACAGGAAAATGACAGCACCAAACAGGAGACGTTCATCAATATACGGAAGCTGGCTGCTTTAGATATCGTCTTTCACGGGGCCAGGCTGATTCTCGCAGAATTTATTGTGGCGGTCGTCCTTTGCGGTTTTTTCGGTGCCCTCAGTCTCATCGCTTTCTTCCGTAACCCCGCTCATCCACTCTTTGAGGTCAGCTTAGGCTTTGTCCTCTCGTGGATAGCGATCAACTACGTGCCGCTACTGCTTTATACCATCAGTATCGTCAAAAGGAAGAGCGCTGAACTTGAAGTGGCATTCGAGCTTGAGCACAAGGACTTCTACGCGCGCAAGTATACCCTCCAATCATTATTGCTTGTGCTTCCGCTTGTCGTACCCGCGCTTGCCATCTTCCAGGAGGTACAGAAGCGTTCTCGCAAATAAGAGAAGTGTGTAGGCTGGTTGCCGCAGGCGACCAGCCTACACACTTCTTCCCCTGGGGTGGGTGCTGCCGCAGGTGGCAGCATAATATGTGCATTCACGTTAAATCATCTGGAAATACACTTTCAAGGCTTTGCGTTCGCGCATCAATGCCACACCTTCGTTGAAGCGTTCCAGGGGGAGACGGTGGCTGATGAGGCGATCTGCGCGCACATTGCGGGTTGCCAGCAGGTCAAGCGCGATGCGCAGGGTGTGCGGTGATGAAGAATAGGCGCTGCTGATGGTCAACTCGTGCTGGTAGATGCGTTCAAGGTCGAGCGAGGCCATACCCTGATGTGCCGCGAAGATGGTGATTGCGCCGCCTTTGCGCGCGCTGGCTACCGCCTGCATGAAAGGCCGCGCGCCGGGCGCGGTCAGAATCACGGCGTCCGCGCCTCGTCCCCCGGTCAAGGGGTTGAGCAGGTCGCGCAGGGCGTGCTCACCGGGTGGCGCTTGAAAGACGGCATCCGCGCCGAGGTCAAGGGCGAGTTGCAGGCGTTCGGGAAGCAGGTCAACGCCGCAGGCGCGCGCCGCGCCAATAGCCTTGACTGCTTGCAGCATGAGCAGGCCAACCGAACCCAGGCCCATGACTACGACGCTGTCGTTTGCCAGCATGGGGGTGCGCTGCACTGCTCGCACACAGCAGGCGAGGGGTTCCACGAACGAACCTTCCTCGTCGCTGAGCGTTGCTGGCAGGGCGAGCGTGGTATGGCGCGTGTGTTCGGCTGGTACGCGAATATATTCGGCGAAACCGCAGGGATCGATGTTGGAGGCTTTGAACGCGGCGCACATCGAGTAATTCTGGCGCAGACAGTAATGGCACGTTCCACAGGGTACGTGATGAGCCACGATCACGTGCTGCCCGACCTCGAAATGGGAGACGGCCCTGCCGCGTTCGACAATCGTGCCGGTCAATTCATGCCCCAGGATGACAGGAGGCGCTGCCTGCTGCGCGATTTTGAGTATATCGGAGCCGCACAGTCCACAACCATGCACCCGCACAAGTAGTTCATCTGCACCAATGGTTGGAATTGACCTGTTTTCCAGCCGGATGTCGTCATAGGAATAGTATGCGATGGCTTTCATGGATAAAGTATAGCATGTTCACGGAAGCCAGGGCGGCGGCTCTGCCCACGCCCTGGCAAACTTACCTTCGTCCTGTAAAGAAATATTGAAATGCGCTCATACAAGTTGTATGGCCTATTTGGACTATATGTATGCAGACGCAAGCATAAAGTGTAACCTGAAGCGTTTTAATATATGTAAGGGATAGGGGTTAAGCGAAATGACCCCTGCCTGAGACACTACCTGTATATGAATACGAAAAATCACCAGGTGTAACGTTTACGAAGATAGGGGCACCTGGTGTATAGGTCGAAGGGCGTTGGTTATCCGCGATGCGGGATGTTTCCGCAAAAGCGGACGGTGTGCAATTTTTTTTATTATTGATGAGGAGTTATGACTTATGGCAACGACCGGAGAGTTGCGGGCCATCATTGAGGCGCTGCAACTGGTTGACATCGGCGATGCGGCCAGTTACCTGGGTGAGGAGGATGTGCGCGGATGTGATGCTCTCGTACTGGCCCAGGCAGTGGGGTTGACTGTTCCATTGACCATTGATTGTTGCAATGGCGCTGGCTCAGACAATAGCGCGCACTAATTCTTCGCGAATGCGAAGAAAATCAGGGTATTCACCAGGCGGTGGGTACCCTGATTTTTTTAGTAACGAGCATCGAGCAGTACTTTGATACGCTTCTCAGCATTGGGGATACCACACGTCTTGAGTTGCTTGACTACCTCTTGAACGTCGTAGGGTACGCGCCGGATCTCCGCCTGCCAGTCGTTGTCCTGCCAGTCCAAAATGGCGTAGGCTGCGCGATGGTCCTCGTCACGTGGGAGTCCGCAACTGCCAACGTCAACCAGCGACAGGTGTCGCCAGCGCCGCGTATAGGCGATGTGCAGGTGGCCAAAGGCCAGTACGCTGATGTCAGAGTCCAGCCCACCCAGAAGAAGTTCCAGCGTGCTATCGGAAGCATTCGGGAAAATGGCGTCTTCCAGGTTGAGCGGGTTGGCATGAACAACCAGCACATCGCTGCCCTGCTGGTTGGAAATACGATGCGAAAAGGGCAGCGACTCCAGGTAATCGATGCCCCCTGACCCGATTTGTTCGCGCGTCCAGCCAACAGTGGTACGTTTCTTCTCTCCCTTATGCGGGGCCTGCGTGGCAATTTCCAGGTCGGTGTTGCCCTGAATGACCGGACAATTCAGAGATTGCACGCGCTCGATCGACTCTCGCGGACATGGCCCATTCAGGCACAGATCGCCCGCGATGATACGTTGATCTACCGGCGGCTGTTGTTCCAGGTCTTGCAGAACCGCGTCTAATGCGGTAATGTTGCCGTGAATATCGGAAATAATTGCGATGCGCATGTGATTTATTCCTGCATTGCTCTCTAACGCGCAGGGGTAATGTTCCCTGCTTACTGCTCTATTTGCCAGAAATAATCATACCGCAAAAAATGGCGGTTTACCAATGGACTTGCGCGTCGTTGGACTGAAACCATGCCTATCTGCTTGAGCGTGAAAACAAGAGAAGCATCAATATGCTTGTACTATAAAAGGGAGCGTATCATGCAGACTCAAGAAATACAGATATGGGATGTCTGGGTGCCAGACATAGGAGCGCAGGGGCTTTCATTTGCGCGTGGCCGTCTCGATGCAACAGATATTTTGCTCGTACATGCCGCGCCTGAGAAACTCAATGTCGAAGTGCGCGACGACGATGGCTCTCTACTGGCAAAAGGGACCAATTTGCCGCGAACGGTCAATTCCCCTATGACGCGCTTACGCCGTTCAAGAGATACGATCACGCGAGAAGATATCTGGCCGACAGAAGCTGATTATGGTTCACCGGTGATGGTCGCCGGTGGAGAAGTTGGTATGCTGCAAAAATGGTGGAACGATCCCGGCCAGCAGGAATGGCGCTGGAGCCTGGAATTTTATAACCACCGGTAAGGTCTCAGGGAATAAGAAAAACACATGTCCAGAACAATAGGTGTCATTTCAGATACACATATCCCCCACTTCAAACGCTTGCCCGAAGCGGTCTGGCAGCATTTCGCGGGCGTCGAATTGATTATTCACGCGGGCGATCTCTCTGTTCTGTCGGTTGTGCGCGAATTGGAGACGATTGCGCCTGTTGTGGCTGTGCAGGGCAATATCGAAGAGGACGAAGTGCGGCTGAAATTGCCGGTCAAGCGCGAGATTGTGGTGGGGCATTGCCGCATTGGGATTGTGCATATCCTGGGTGAGGCGCATAATCGCGCGAAGGTGGCGCGGCAGGAATTTCCTGCGGCGCGCTGCGTGGTGTTCGGGCATAGCCATATTCCGTGGAATGAAGAGGCGCATGGGCAACTGCTGTTCAATCCGGGCAGCGCGAACGACCGTAGACGGCAACCAAAGTGCAGTATTGGCATGTTGCATGTGGATGACGAGGCGCAAAATGTACAGGGAGAGATTATCTGGCTGTCATCCTGAGCGCAGCGAAGGATCTCTCGCCGGGCCGCGCGCAGATCCTTCGCTGCGCTCAGGATGACAGTCGTGTTGCCTGGCAGTCAGGACGCCTTGCCAGCCGACAGGGCGTAGATCCTTCGCTGCGCTCAGGATGACAGGGGCGCTGAAGTTTGCGCCTGTGATGGGCGACCCTCGCGGTTGCCCTGGCTGGTGAAACCGTGGCATTACGTGACAAGCGCCAGTTCGTCCCAGCGCGTGGTAAAGCGCGGGGACAGCATGGTTTGCCGCATACGCCAGTCGCGCGTAATGCCCTGCGCGCCGAAGAAGAGCGTGTCGCGTCCGAAAATGTGATTGAGCGCGTCAACAATCGCCATCAGGCGGCTCTGGCAGTAGTGTTCGGGAAGCGATACTTCCCCGAAGAGGTCGGGCTGCACCACCGGCAAGGGTGTGATGCGGTTGAGTTCAACGCCCGCCTTTTTGTAGCTGAAGTTGTCCTGGTAGATGGCTCGCAGGCCTTTCAGGGCGTATTTGAACAGTTCGGGCGTAAAGGCGCTCGGATAGGGCAGATCGATGGTGAAGGAGTTGGAGTACTGCGGGGCATCCTCGTGAAAGGCATTCGTGCGCAGGAAGACGGTGATGCGCGCGGCCACCGAGTCCTGCTCGCGTAGCTTCTCCGCGGCCCGCGCGGTGTAGGTACACACGGCTTCCTCCATGGCTTCCCGGCTGGTGATCTCTTTGCCAAAAGACTTTGAGCAGATAATGTTCTGTTTTGGCGGCCGGCTGATTTCCAGGGGAATGCACGCAGTTCCGCGCAGCTCCGCCTGGATTCTGGCTCCCACGACGGTGAGATGCTTGCGTATCCAGCGCTCATCGGCGTCGCGTAAGTCCCTGGCTGTCATAACGCCGTAGTTGCGCAGGAAGCGCGCGTACTTCGGGCCGATGCCCCAGACATTCTCTATCGCTACGTGGGCAAGCGCCGCATCCAGTTGTTGAGGGGTGAAGGCGGTGAGGTCTAACACATCCCCGTACTGCGGTTCGTCTTTCAGTCGCTCGCAGCCAATTTTGGTCAAGCATTTGCTTGGGGCGATGGCTACGCGCACCGGTATGCCGGTATATTGCAGGACGCGAGCTTTGATGGTGCGCCCGACCCCGGTGAGGTCTTCGCCGGGCAGGTCGCTCAGTTCTAAAAATCCCTCGTCAATCGAGTAGACTTCAAGCCTGGGCGAGAACCCGGCCAATACGTTCATCACCCTGGCCGACATTTCTTGATAGAGCGAGTAGTTTGAAGAAAACACCTGCACGCCGTGTTTCTGGATAATGTCCTGGTGCTTGAAGAATGGCTGGCCGCGCTTCAAGCCCAGCTTTTTGGCGAGGCTATCGAGCGCGACGATGCAGCCATCGTTATTGCTGAGTACGATGGTGGGTCTATTGCGCACTGCTGCGCTAAAAGCCCGTTCGCACGAAACATAAAAACTGGCGCAATCGACGAGCGCATACACATGCTTGCTCATCGCACCTGTTGCACGCAGTAGGTGACGACGCCAAATATCTCGAAATCTGGATGGTCTGTCACCTCAACCTGCTGGTATTTCGGGTTCTCCGGTCGTAAATAGATTCTTGGATGTATCATCCACAGGCGCTTGACCGTAAACCTGTCACCCAGCCGGGCCACCACGATTTTCTTGTGGCTGGCCGTCAGCGCCCGATCGACTACGATAATGTCGCCGGAATGGAGACACGCCCCGATCATCGAATCGCCGGAAATTTTCATGAAGTAGGTCGAAAGCGCATGCTTCACCACCAGGTCATGAAGATTAAGCGTCTGCTCGCGCCAATCATCGCCGGGCGAAGGAAAACCCGCGCTCACCGTGCCAGGAAAAATAACGTTGGTGAGATCATTGTCCATCATGTATTGCACCCCGTTCAGAACAAAAATAGTCTCATCACTAGTATAGAACGGTTGTTCTTGCAAAAAGTTTACATGAATGGATGTTGTGCTTGAAAGGTCGCTATTACATAGAAGTAGTGCGCATATCAATGCGCCTTATGCACCACAAACGTGACTACTCCAAATATTTCAAAGTCGGGATGGTTTGTTACTTCCACCGGCTGGTACTTCGGGTTCTCCGGTCGCAAATACATCTTCGGGTACATATTCCACAGCCTTTTGAGCGTGAACTTATTCCCCAGCCTCGCGACGACGATCTTCTTGTGCGCGGCTGTAATTGAGCGGTCTACGACGATCACATCGCCCGGGTGAATGCACGCGCCGGTCATGGAATCACCAGCCACTTGCATATAGTAGGTAGAAATAGGATGCGGCGCAACCAGTTTGTTCAGATCAAGCGTTCGCTCTCTGGAATCGTCAGCAGGTGATGGTAAGCCCGCGCTGATTGACCCGAGGAATCGAACATTGTTCAGGTCGTCTTTGTTTTCTCGCATATGCACCCCGGTAGATCGGAATAAGGAATTGCTCTCTCTCGTAATGGAGAACGGGAGGTTTGAAAAGAATTTGCGTGAATGCCTGATATGCTTAAAAGGTCGGTTAAATGGGGCGCTGCTTAAAATGTCATACAGATGCTTTGAGAAGATAAATAGAAAGCAAGCATGGCGACCCTTGCGGTCGCCATGCTTGTTCAATCCATTTATTGATTTTACTCAGAGAGGCCGGTGATGACCTCTTGCGCGCGATTGAGGGCTTCGCGGCGCACGTAGTAGTAGGCCCAGAGGCCTTTTTTGCGGCAATCGACGAGGCCGGCGTCACGCAGGATGCGCAGGTGATGCGAAATAGTGGGCTGTTCGAGAGTGAAGCTTTCGACTATTTCAAAGACACATACCTCGCCTTCGTGACGGCTGAGCAGGCTCAAAATACGCAGACGTGTTGGGTCTGCCAGGGCTTTGAGCAGTCGCGCCTGGAGAACTGCTTCCTCTTCGGTCAGCGCCGGCATAAATTTTGGCGATACGCCAACTGCTGTGCTTCCTCCGGCAGGGACCTGCCGGTGTAACATGCCTGATGATGTCATTGAATGTGTGGATACGGCTGCCATCAATCGATGCGTACCCACCGGGTTATTAGATGCCAATGTCTTCTCCTTCCACCTTCCAACCAGATATGTGCATTTTGTAGGTTCTGGGGGAGACCTATAATCAGTATACATACGCATCCAAATCTAAAGGTTCGTTACGAGCATGGGTTGCCGACCAGTTTTATGACAGCAAGACGCACGCGAGAGATTTCGCGCATATCGCTGAACTCCTGTGGAAAGATACGCATGATCTCCACGGGTGTGAGACCGCAGTTATAGAGTAAGTAAGCCAATTGCTGTTCGCGTTTATGCGAAAGCGTTCCTTGAATGCTTTCCCACAGCGCCTGGGCCTCGGTTCGCTCTTCGCTACTTTTCTCTCTTGTTAAGCCGGATCGCGGCAAATGACCTTCCTCTAACAGCTTGAGGACCTGGAGTGCATCCATCATACGGGACTCCTTAACGGAACGGATGAAAACAAGGTTTTCGACACATTACCTGTTCATTGACTATCTACCTCTAATGACGTAATGAGTGCGCCAAAAACCTACATATTACTCGTCCATTCAGTGACTTCTGCGCCGCCTGCGGACATGAGCCAGGGCGGGGCTTGCACCAGGGGCGCGAACTTGAGCGCTGCTGTCATCCTGAGCGCAGCGAAGGATCTCTCGCCGGCAGGGCGCAGATCCTTCGCTGCGCTCAGGATGACAGATGGCGGGTGGGGTTTGACTCGCCCTGACTCATAATAGCGAAGCGCCGCAGGCGCCGGGGGATCGAGTTGTATTGTAGGTTTTCGGCGTACTCGTTACGTCATTGAGAATGGAGCACTATATTCTATGTCGCTAGCAGCGCGTGATCCCACTACCCCAGGCGTTGATAATGCGTGGCTTGTCGAGGCGGTGGAACTGGCAAGAACGGGAGATAAAGCGGCCTTTGACAGGTTGTATCAACACTTCTACACGCCTATCAGCAAGTCCCTGGCGCGTATGGTAGGCAACGATGAAGAGGGATACGACCTCGCCCAGGAAACATTTATTAAAGCGTGGCAAAGCCTGGCGGGTCTCCGTAACGGAGCGGGGTTCCGTGCCTGGCTCTATAGCATCGCCACTCGCACAGCAATTGACCACCTGCGACGGCGGAAATTTTGTGCGCGTTGGGAAAATAGCGAGGGGAATGACCTGCCCGCAAAGATGTGGGTATCGGGACCCGAAGAACAGGTAGCCGAAAGGGAACACACGCGGCAGGCGCTGGCGCAGGTGTCGCTGAAGTATCGCATTTGCCTGGTTTTACAACTGGTTGCCGATTTATCGCAGCGCGAGATCGCCGCCTCGCTCAACCTCAGCGAAAAAAGTGTCAGCATCTATGTCAGCCGGGGTCGCGAGCAGTTTCGATTGGCCTATCAACATCTTTTGCAATCGAGTAGTGCGTTAGAGCAGAAGAAAGGAGTGAAGATTCATGAAAACCGTAGCCAGAGACACCACGCCCTGTACGGATTGGGCGCAGAAGCTTGCGGCCAGGCACCAGGATGATCTCTCGCCGATTGATCGCCGGGCGCTGCATGACCACCTGGCCCTATGTGGAGCGTGTAACCAGGTAGAGGCGGCTTACCAGACATTGGAAGCGGGCATTTGTAGTGTATCCATGAAACGGCCCATACCTGAATTTTCGTATGAGCCGTTCCACTCTTTGAGAAAGTCTTCAGCGGATACATCTACGCTCACTGTACACACTCTCCCATTGCTGTTTCTCACAACTCTTTCGTCTTTGTCTGTGAGAATAAGCTGGTCCCCACTCGTTCAGGCGGTTCATGCCTGGATACTGCTTGCCCTGAGCAGGTTCCCATCCAGGATCATATATGCCAGTTCGAATAACCGCTTTCTTTATGTCATGCGCCGCGATAGCGGCTATTTTCTCTGGAAGCATAAAAGATTCAGGAGAAGCGAACTCTTCTCCAACTCGCCAATACGAGGTAGCGGTATGCTGTTTACCGGTTCCGGTACCGCTCTGGCCGCCGCCTTAGATTTCTGTAAGTACGCAGTACAGCCATAGAATCAGAAAGACGTGTGCTGCGCGGAGGCGGGACGCCTCCGCGCAGCACACGTCTTTCTGATTACGAGCGTTCTTCTTGCTCTCGAATCCGCAAATGCAACTCTGCCAGTTGTTTATCATCGACGGGCGAGGGGGCGTTCATGAGCAGGTCCAGGGCGCTCTGGGTTTTGGGGAAGGCGATGACTTCGCGGATGCTGTCCTCGTCGGCCAGCAGCATGACGAGGCGGTCGATGCCCAGCGCGATGCCGCCGTGCGGGGGCGCGCCATACTCGAAGGCTTCGAGCATATGGCCGAACTGCTCTTGAATCTGTTCGTTGTCCAGCTTCATCAGCGAGAAGACTTTGTGCTGGATGGCGGCCACGTTGATACGCACGCTGCCGCCGCCGATTTCGTAGCCGTTGCAGATGATGTCGTACTGTTTGGCGCGGATGTTCAGCGGGTCGCTATCGAGGCGGTCAAGGTGGGCATCGTCCATGCCGGAGAAGGGGTTGTGTTCGGCCTCGTAACGCTGGCCTTCCTCATCGAAGTGCAGCAGGGGGAAGTCAACCACCCAGCAGAGCGCCATTTCACCGGGGTCGATCAGCTTGAGCCGTTCGGCCAGTTTGACGCGCAGGCGGAACAGCACATCGTTGCAGACCTTCGCGCTATCGGCTACAAAGAGTAACAAATCGCCCGCCTCGCCCTGCAAGCGGTCGATGATGGCCTGCACCTCTTCGTCCGTCATGAATTTGGTTAGAGGAGATTTGATCTCGGACGCCGGGCTGATTGCCAGTGAAACCAGGCCCTTCGCGCCCAACATGCGGGCGAACCCGGTCAGTTCCTCGATCTCTTTGCGGCTATAGCTGCCTGCCCCCGGTACGCGAATGCCCTTGACTCTGCCCCCGGCGGCTAACGCGCCCTGGAAGACGCCAAAGCTGTCAGCAGCCGCCAGGTCGCTGATCTCGACCAGGGGAAGAGCGAAGCGCAGGTCGGGATGATCTGTGCCATAGCGGTCCATCACATGTTTATAGCTCAGGCGCGGGAACGGTTGCTGCTTGATGCGCTTGCCGGTCGTCTTCTCGATCAAGAAGATCAAGAGACCTTCTATCAGGGCCATCACATCTTCTTCAGCGACGAACGACATTTCCAGGTCAAGCTGGGTAAATTCGGGCTGGCGGTCGGAGCGTTGATCTTCGTCGCGGAAGCAGCGCGCAATCTGGAAGTAGCGGTCAAGGCCGGCCACCATCAACAACTGCTTCAGTTGCTGGGGAGACTGCGGCAGCGCGTAGAACTCACCGGGATAGAGACGGCTGGGGACGAGATAGTCGCGCGCGCCCTCCGGCGTACTTTTCATCAGGATGGGCGTTTCGATCTCCAGGAAGCCGAGTTCGTCCAGGTAATCGCGAATGACCTTCACCACGCGATGGCGCAAGATGATGTTGTCGCGCATTTTAGGGCGGCGCAGGTCGAGATAGCGATATTTGAGACGCAGGGATTCATCAACCGAGATGGTATCGCTGATGGGAAAAGGCGTGGTGCGCGATGGATTGAGAATGACAACGCGGTCCGCCGCCACCTCGATGGCCCCTGTTTTCAAGCCGGGATTCTCGGTCCCTGGCAAACGCGGCACGACGGTACCCGTTACCTGCGCGACAAATTCGGAACGTAATTCTGAGGCGGTGCGATGCGCTTCGGGGGAACGCTCCGGATCGCAAATCACCTGCGTCATACCGTAACGGTCGCGCATATCGAGGAAGACCAGGCCGCCATGATCGCGCCGTCTATTCACCCAACCCGCCAGTGTCACCTGTTGTCCGGTATGCTCTGTCGATAGTTCACCGCATGTATGTGTGCGAAAATGCGCTTCAAAAGCCACTATTTGATGCTCCTTGCATTATTATTATCACCCAGGACGGGACCTGGCCCATAATGACCAGGGCGGGGGCAGAGCCGCCACCTTTCCCTCACAGGTTTTTTGAAAGGCCCTGCTCGCCAAAGAGTGCCATGCGCAGCGGTGTCATCCTGAGCGCAGCGGTGTCATCCTGAGCGCAGCGGTGTCATCCTGAGCGCAGCGGTGTCATCCTGAGCGCAGCGGTGTCATCCTGAGCGCAGCGGTGTCATCCTGAGCGCAGCGAAGGATCTCTCGCCGGCAGCACGCAGATCCTTCGCTGCGCTCAGGATGACAG
>DAHVFL010000570.1 GCA_027316975.1 Chloroflexota bacterium
GTTCTCTCCGACAACGGCCTGCGCTACTTTTCAACTGAATTGTGCGGTGTTGAGACTGATCTGGAAGTCCCAGACCGCGAGCATCCCATCAGTGAGGAAGACAAAGCAAAGCTAGCGCGAGTGAAATTAGAAGTGATTCGGTAGTTGCAGTATGATGATGCCAGCAAGCGATCAGGACATTCCTGAGTCCCCACCAGGGCGACCGCAAGGGTGCGCCCCTACTATACGGGAGGCGGCTCGCAGAGCCGTTTCCCGTATAGTAGGGGCGCACCCTTGCGGTCGCCCTGGAAATGGTAGAATCCTATGATGCAAGCAACTCATATCCAGCATTTACAATGTGTCCTGTGTGGGACAACCTATGATCCAGCCGTTGTGCAGTATGCCTGTCCAGCGTGTGGGCCGTTGGGGGTGCTTGCGGTGCAGTACGATTACGAGCAGATTGCGCCGCGTATAAGCCGTACACAGCTTGCGGAGGAGCGAGACCCCACGCTTTGGCGATACCG
>DAHVFL010000571.1 GCA_027316975.1 Chloroflexota bacterium
TGGACAAGGCGCACCCTGCCGGATATCCTTACGCACCTGGGCGATGATGCCACGCAATGTGTGCAGCGTCATTGCACGAGAGTACCGCTCAATAAGTTGCTGACCAACGGTAGAATGCAGAAGCTCATCAATGGAAGGCAGAAGGCGTAGCTGATTCTGATCAATGGTCATAATCTTCTATCTCCTCGATCGAGCTTCAGTGCTTGTGAATGATTGCCAGGGCGACCGCAAGGGTCGCCCCTACTATAGACGTATAACAAGCATAATGGGCATCGTAGTATAGTAGGGGCGACCCTTGCGGTCGCCCTGGTCACTACCACGGCCCTCTCAGCAATCATTCACAGACCCTCGCCGTTAATGCAGTGCATAATACATCGTAATCGCTAAACTATTGGCTACTTTGCTCATGATGGCCCGTAGATCGGCATCGTTGAGTTTGCAGATGGCATATTGATCGGCCAGGAGAGAACGCAGCACAGGATACATCAACTCGGTTTTTA
>DAHVFL010000057.1 GCA_027316975.1 Chloroflexota bacterium
GCCATCGCCAGAACACGAGGCACTCTTGGGCCAGGCAACGAACCTTGGCATCGCAGCAACACGCTTTCCAGGTGCAGTGCTTGCCCTCGATCACCTGGAAGCTGAGATTAGTATGACCGGTATGACGCATTTGTTGCATCAGTTCGCTCTCCAGTATGCCCAACAGCCCGCTCGCCTTCAGAACTTCATTATGGCAGCAAGTACAGCCCTCGATCACAACTTTGGACCGGAAATAACTCCATTTCTTCCACCGGATCAGATTGCATTCATAAACATACTCCAGGAAGAAAAAGGGATGCGACAACATGAGTAAGAGCAACTCTCCAAAGATATTCTCCGCTCATAACTGGTCATGCCGGGTCTCATGGATCGCTTTCGAGGCGCGGATGTCTGTATCCTGGGTCTGGCTAGTACCAATAGTAGGCGTCGGAGGCATGTTTCTGGTATTAAACCGGAGCAGTATATCTCCGGCATCCTACCCTTTCGTAGTACGCACAGTCCTTGAGCTAGGGCTTCCCTTTCTCGGCATCTTCCTGGTGATACCGCTCCTTTCTGCAGAATGGGAGCAAGCGACACTCGTTCAATTGGCCCTGCGGAAGCCGCTCTTGCATATTCTACTTTTGAGACTTCTTTTATGCCTACTCTACCTGGCTCTTTTAGTTATCATCACTTCACTTGTAAGTCTCACCAATACATTGGTAATACCAGGTGGTAGCAGAGCAATTCAATGGGTAGCCTCAGTGCTACTGACAGTCATGGCACCAACCTTGTTACTGGCAGCATTCGCCCTCCTGACGACACACGTCACCTGTAGTGCTTCTTCTGGTTATCTTCTCGCGATCGGCTACTGGTTTGTGAACATACTCGCAGAGAACTTGCCCCGGCTGAGTATACTACGTCCATTTCTACTCTTTAGCTGGACTTTTCCTCCTTTATTCAGTCATATCAACTGGCTTGAAGGAAAGATGATATTGTGTATTGTTAGTATAATTCTCCTGATGATGCAATTTCCCCTTCTTACCAAAGAGGCACGACTCATACAGAACAAATGGGAGTGAGAGAGCCACTTTTTAGGCCTAGTAGGCCTGGTGCTGGGAGTAATAGAGCAACCGACCTCGAACGTACGCTAAGCGATCAAACCCCTTTAGAAGCCTGCAAGAGATGAAAATAGCTTTCGATTCAAGAAAATGTTTTGAGTAAGTAATTTTACCTGCAATATTCCCTCAAGCTGTTCTTTCTGAATGTCCCTGGCTCTTAGCGTACGTTTCGGTTCCATTGCTACATTACCCCCAATATGCAAAAGGATTGATAAGCATGTCCGCATCTGATGCACATCGTCCATCACAGTATCTACCTGTTCCCTACCAATACCTAATTCCTGTTGGTTTTCCCGCCTCGAATGCAACAGTACCTACGCTTACTAAGAAGCCTTTGCATGAAGTCGTGGTTAGCTTGTAACATGGTCGGAAGATGTCAGGTGGACTCCTCTTTTTCCACACTACTTCACCCGGTATTCAAGCACCGTCGCGAATAATTCCGAAGGTGGAATGGTCGGCGCCAACCGTCCGAGTAGCGCATCGTCGATAGTCACGCCTCCCGCCTCTAACGCGGTAAATAGCGCGCCTATTACTGGCTCAAAGCGACCGCGTGTCGGGCGCGCATCCGGCGAGGTGATCTGTACACGCTCGATTATAGTATCTGGCAACAGAGTAGAGGGATGGCGCAGCACGCCGCCAGCCAACACCAGTGGGAATGGCGTGCCCTCAATCCCGACCTGACGCGCGGCAATCCTGGCGTATTCGCCCAGGGCGCGGCCATGTTCGAGTACAATTTTGCGAGCAGCCGCGTCACCCGCCACAGCTTCGTCCAGCAAGAAAGGTACTATACCACCGATACTCCCGTACTGGTTCTGTGGGCGCGCAGTGAAGAGGTGTAATACCTCTTCCACGCTTTCAAGCTCGAAATACTCAAGGAAGCGCTGCTTGAGTGTTGTTGGTGGATCGATACCCAGTTCGGAACGCACAACCGCTTCCAACGCCAGAGAGCTTATTTGAGTGGCCCCCTGCGCCTGGTCTTGCCAGAAGCTGGAGTGCCACGTGCGACCATCGGGGCCGCGCGCGCCCGTTGCGCCTCCTGTGCCACACACAACCGAGACGCCTACGTTATTAGCAACCCCGGCGTGCAGCACTCCCATCGCGTCGTTCTGTACACTGATGGAACGCCCGTAACCTCGTACCCGCATGGCAGAGTTGAGCAGGGCGAAGTCTTCGGGCCAATCCGCGCCTGCCATACTGAAAACTCCAGCCAGCAGATCGGAAGGAAGGATATGCGCCGCCCGCAGCGCTGTTTCAACGGCAAATTCGACATTTGCGATGGCCGCGGCAGCCGGGTCAGGCCAGTTGGTGCCGCTCACCGGAGCGTTATAAATGTCGCCACAGCCGCCGCGCCCCGCGCCCACAATCGTGCCATCCAGCGCGGCAACCAGCGCGATCGTTTTCGTATTGCCCCCATCAACACCCAGCACGTAGCGCATAACCTTCCTCCTGCAAACAGCAGCTCATCTTCCTGTCGTTTGGGGTTCCCCTGGAATGCATGAATGGCACCATTCCCCTGCTAGCGTAACAAGCGCTCCGGCAAATACTGGCGATGCGCCGCCGCCATTTCGTCGTAAATCGCCTCGGCTTTGCGCAAAGAAAAGACGAGAGGATGACTGGCAAGGGCGCGGATGGCATCGCGGCGCTTGCCCGACCAGGCAGCTTCTGCCGTCAACGCCTGGTATTCACCCAGCATCTTGACCAGGCCCACGACGTGACGCGGCATATGTCCAAATACTAGCGGCCTCACGCCGTTGCGATCAACAAATGCCTGCGTTTCGACCACCAGGTCATCCGGGAAATCCGCCAGCGAGCCGCAATTCGGCACATTGACGTACCAGACCTCTTTACGGTCATTATAAATTGCATCCATCACATCCAGGGCCAGTTCAAGCTCGTGGATGCCGCCCCGCGAGCGTTTGGGGTTCAGTTCAGGCACGCCTTGCGCCGCTTGCTCGCGGTAATGCGCCCAGTAATCAGGCACCTTCGCCAAAATATCCTGCGACCTTGTAGTCGGCTTAGCCAGCAATTCCGCCAGTATCTCGTCCTTGAAGTAGAAATACTGGAAATAGTGGCTGGGCAGCGCATCCATCATCAGCGCCAGTTCAATCATACGCAGTTCCTCGCGATTTTCTGGCGTATGCGGCATACGCTCGCAGGCATCGCGCAGCATCGGCATAAAATCCTGTCCCTCGTACGTGTGGCGTATCGTCCACGAGCCATGATTCAGCCCCACTGAAACCGCATCAAGCTTGTCGGGATCGAGTCCAGCCAGTCCGGCAAACTCGCGGTTGATCATAATCGGTCCCTCGCACAACGAAACCGCCGGAATCGAGGTATGGTGCGTGACCGCCTCGGATACGATATTGATGGGGTTGGTATAGTTAAAGAGCCGCGCGCCGGGGCAGACAGCCTCCATGTCTTCAATAATACTTTTCGTCACATGAATGGAACGCAGCGCCATAAAGAATCCACCTGGCGCCTGTGTCTCCTGACCAATCACGCCATATTTGAGCGGAATGCTTTCATCCAGGTAACGCGCCTCGAAGCCACCCACACGAAAGCTCGTCAGCACAGCATCGCAATCGCGCAGCCCATCGCGTCGGTTCGTCGTGGCGCTGAAGGTGATATCCAGGCCCCTGGCGCGTGCCATCTTGCGCGCGATGGTCTGCACAATACCCAATCGCTCCTCGTCAAGATCGACCAAAACCACCTCAGAGCCATCGAAATTTTCTCCCTGGTGGATAAGCGAAGCCATCGTGCCAGCCGCCCGCGTACTCCCCCCGCCGATATACGCCAGTTTGATACGCGCCATATAATTGCTATCTCCTTCTCAAATGGATACGAGGGCGGACCAGGGCGGGGGCAAGCTCCGCCCGTACCCTGTACGGCTTCGCCAACCCCTTCGTAGTAGGGTACGGGCGGGGCTTGCCTCCGCCCTGGTCAACCCACCTGACCCGTACCGCCTTCCCCATACAAAAAACAATGCGTCCAGTGGCCTCCGCCGAGATCGGTGCGTCCGGGGAAACGCTGGCGGCAAATTTCCATGGCGTGCGGGCAGCGCGGGTGAAAGCGGCAGCCGGACGGCGGGTGAATCAGGCTGGGTATCTCTCCACGCGCCGGAAGCGGCGCGGCCTTTTGCCCATCCGGCCCCAGGCGCTCAGGGTCTGGCGCGGCAGAGATCAGCAAGCGGGTATAAGGGTGCCGGGGTTGTTGTATCACTTCCTCACTTGGCCCACCCTCGACACTTTGACCGGCATACATGACCAGCGTATCTTCTGCGAAGTAACGCGCGCTGGCGATGTCGTGCGTGATAAAGAGCAGAGCAAGATGTTCCTCGTCCTTCAGGCGCAGTAGCAGGTTCAGCACATCCAGGCGAATCGAGACATCCAGCATGGAGACCGGTTCATCGGCCAGTAATACATTGGGGCGAGTCGCCAGCGAACGCGCAATCGCCACGCGCTGCCGCTGCCCACCGCTCAACTGGTGCGGAAACTTCGTAATAAACTGCTCCGCGGGACTCAGGCTCACCCGCCTTAACAGTGTCAGAATCTGCTCTCGTTCCTGGATTGATTTACGCACATGACCATGGATGCGCAGAGGACGACCTAAATGATAGCGCACATCATGCACGGGATTAAGCGAAGAGAACGGGTCTTGAAACACAAGCTGCACATGGCGACGATACTCTTTGAGCCCAAACGAACCTTGCACCGGCTTTTCACGAAACAAGATGCTGCCAGATGTTGGCTCATAGAGCCGCGCCAGCAAACGCGCAATCGTCGTTTTACCGCTTCCGCTCTCTCCCACCAGCGCCAGCGCGCGGCCCGGGTAGAGCGCGAGCGAGGTATCTTCGACCGCGTGAACGACACTTTTAGAACCAAACAGCTTGACCCCCCGCAGAGGAAAATACTTGCGCAAATGTCTCGCTTCTAAAATAGGCGCGTCTGAACGCCCATCGCCGCCTGTTGTATCCGGCACTGTTGGAAAATCGGCCGTGTCATTTTCTATACTCATTCAACGCTCCTCACTCCCTGCAACGCCTCGTAATACACCCCGTATTTCGCTTCAAATTCCGCGTTCGTGGGCAGTTCTTCGCTCCTATTCAATGTGGGATCATACAAATGGCAGGCTACCAGTTGCCCCGGCGTCTCAGGCGCGGACGGGCGAAGTGCTGGTATAACCGTCGCGCACGGCTCGAATATACAGGGACAGCGTGGGTGAAACGCGCAGCCGGACGGCGCCGCTCGTAAATCGGGCGGCGAACCTGGGATGCCGGTCATCTGACGGCGCGCTCCATGTATGGTCGGAAACGAGTTCAATAGCCCGAAACTATACGGGTGGCGCGGCTGGCGATGCAATTCACTGCTTGTTGCCGTCTCCACAAGACGCCCGGCATACATAATGGCAATCGTATCCGCGATCTCTAGCAGCAGCGAAAGGTCATGCGTGATAAAGATGACCGAGAAGTTCAACCGCTCGCGCAATCCCATAATCTCCGTCAAAATTTCACGCTGCACCACCACGTCAAGCGCCGTCGTGGGTTCATCCATGATGATAAGTTCCGGCGAGAGCGCCAGGGCGATGGCAATAATAGCGCGCTGGCGCATTCCGCCGCTCAATTCGTGCGGATAGCTGCGCATTCGATCCGGCGCGATACCCACCAGCCGCAGCAGGTCTGCTATACGCGTTTTGCGTGAATCTGGCCCCATTTTGGGTTGATGCGTTCTTAGTACATCGTTTATCTGCGACCCGATATTCATTACCGGATTCAAGGCATTCATGGCGCTTTGGAAGACAATCGAAAGTTCGCTCCAGCGAAACGCGCGCAGTTCACCCGGTGTGAAGGAGAGAATATCGACGGCCTCCGGCGTATCCTCATGCAGTCCGAGCTTACCCGCACCCTTTTTCTTCTTCGTTATGCGCGATAGACGTTCCATGCGCACATCGTCTTCGGCCTTCGAGCGTGGATAATAGAGGACCTGTCCACCTGTAATTTCCGCCGGTGGGCGCAGTAACCGCGTGATGGCGTAGGCCAGGGTCGATTTGCCACTACCGCTTTCGCCCGCCAGTCCGAGAATTTGCCCGCGATCCAGTGTAAAGCTCACATTATCTAGAGCGTGAACAGTGCCACTGGCGGCATAATAATCGACGCTCAGATTACGAATATCCAGCAATCTGCTTCCATTTGCCCTGGAGGAAGCTTCTACAAATTCATTGCTCATTATATCCCCATTTCTCTCTGCTTATCTGTTTTTGATCTTCTTCTCTTTAATATCTGTCGAAACCGGGATTTGAAAATCCGCTCCACAGGATGCGCGCACTACAAGGTTGGTCGCAAGCAGAATACGAGTTGGCTGCGTCTCTTCCACGGCTTTGCTGGCGCTTCTTGTGATGCCTGCATTGCCACGCGATGCGTCGAGTAGAGTGAGCAGAAGTTTCAGGCCCTGTTCGCCCATTTTATAATAAGGTTGGTGGACAGTGGTGAGCGACGGATGCACATGGATAGAGGGAGAATCATCGTCAAATCCCACCAGGGCAATATCACGTGGGATTGACAGCCCGCATTCTTCAGCCGCCGCAATCACTCCGTAGGCCATCTGGTCGGTTGCCGCGAAAATAGCAGTGGGCCGCTTCTCCACTGGCATGGACAGGAGTTTACTGGCGCAGGCGCGGCCGCTTGGAGGCATAAAATCGCCCTCAAGCGCAAGTTCGGGGTCAGGGGTGATGCCAGCTTCGAGTAAGGCTTTGCGGTAGCCTTCATGACGTTCGTGCGAAGCTCGATACGCCGCAGGTCCCGCGATATGCGCAATACGCCGGTGACCAAGCTGAATTAAGTGCCGTACAGCTGTATACGCGCCCGTCAGATTATCAACGCCGACCGACGGAGTCGTCTGCACCCTTTGATCATCCACGATAACCACCGGGAATCCCTGCTTATAGAGACGGGTCAACTCCGGTGAGGCCGTGCCGGGAAATACCGCCAGCACACCCGCTGTCAACTGCGTCGCCAGCACACGGTTGATTACCTCGCTATGATCTTGCTCGCGATCAGTATCTTTAATGCTATACAACACCAGTTCATAACTGGTATCCTCAAGCACATCAGCCACGCCACGCATCAATTCTGGAATGAGCGGCCAGCTAAACGATGGTATGAGCATCCCGATTAACTGACGGCGACCACTGGCTAACCCGGCGGCAGCCATGCTGGGGATAAAGTTCTGGATGATCTGACGAACACGAGCATAACTGGGTGGGTTCCATCCCTGCTCTCGTGCAATCGCCCTCACTTGACGATGAATAGCGGCGACAGAACGCGGAGGGGCTTGTAAGGCCAGCCCCTCCACCAGCGTGATGGCATCCGGGGGCAAGCGACGCGACGTTCCCTTGTCGGAACGTTCTGCGTCCGCCAAACCAGCGATGCCCTTTTCACGATAGCGCTTGACCCACCGATGCACAGTGCTGGGAGGAATACTATGAGTACGTGCCACCTGGGCCTGACTAACGCCATCTTCCAGAGCCGGACGTATGACCATAAAGCGAGCGTGTGCCTGCGCTCTTTGGTCTACTGAAAGGGCTTTAGGTGGGACAGGTGGTTCCGTCATGGCAAGCCTTCTCCCCTATGAAAAGGACCAATAATACAATTTCCCTCTCAGTATAACCGATCACTCATATAATTGTCAAGTTTTCACCCATGAAATTATGAAAATTGCTACATGCTACTGAAAATATTTTTGGCCGCTATCTGATTTGCCGTTCGGACTTAGATGCCTTCAGAGAGCAACGTCATAGAAGATACAACCCTGATGCTGAAGACTGAACTTAGTTGACTGAGTTTCTTTTCTAGTTTGCGGCTAAAATCGAAAATTTCTTCCATATGCGTCAGGAAACTATCCTAAAAATGCGCTATCGGGATTTGACGAATATCTAGATCAGTCTGTATACTATGAAGAGGAGAAAAAAGATGAATCCTGTACGCGAGCAAATCATTGAAACAACCAGCGCATTGCTTGAGGCTCAGGGATATCATGCCACCGGCTTGAACCAAATTCTGGCGGAGAGCGGCGCGCCTAAAGGATCGCTGTACTATTACTTTCCAGAAGGCAAAGAGGAACTGACTGCCGAGGCCATCGATAGAGCTGGGCGCATTGTCTCTGAACGCATCAAGAATGAACTGAGTGGTAACCAAGACGCTAGTGAGCTTATTCCGGCATTTATCCGCACCGTTGCCTTTCATGTCGAGGACTCAGGCTATCACACTGGAGGGCCATTGATGATTGTGGCGATGGAGACAGCAATTTCAAGCGAGCGTTTGAACAAGGTTTGCCGTGAAGCCTATGGCTCATTGCAGCAGGCGTTCCAGGAAAAATTGCTGGCAAGCGGCTATGCTGGAACAAAAGCCAGCCAGTTAGCTACTTTTATCACCGCCTCTATTGAAGGTGGCATCATCTTGAGCCGCACTAACCATAACGCAGATGCGCTTAGACTTGTAGCTGACGTACTGGCACCATTGCTCAAGAGCGTAAGTAGCGAGTAAACCGGAATGATCTTTTAAAGAGTGCCACATCTCTTTTTTTTCTAAGAACTATACCGACTGGTCTACATACTAACACGTATGAACGAAAGAAAGAACACTATGAAAATTGCTCTTTTTGGAGCTACCGGTCGTACCGGTATGCAAGTGCTGCAACAGGCACTCGCGGCAAATGATGAGGTGGTCGCCCTGGTACGAGCGCCGGCTAAAGTGACCGTGCAAGACCCGAGATTGACGCTCATCCAGGGAGACGCCATGAATGCTGCCGACGTTGATAAGACGGTGCAAGGAGTGGATGCAGTTATCTCCACGCTGGGTCAGCGCAAGGATTCTCCAAGAGATATGCAGACAGTCGCTATACGCAACGTCGTTGCAGCGATGCAGAAATATGGCGTCAAACGACTGGTAAGCTTGACGGGAGCAGGGGTAGATGCACCCCAGGATAAGCCGAAGTTCATGAATCATGTCATTAAGCTCGCCTTGAAAACCATATCAGGCCATGTTTTAAGGGATGCCGTACAGCATTTTGAAGTGATTAAGAACAGCCCGCTCGACTGGGTAGTAGTGCGCGGTCCCATGCTTACCGAAGGACCACATACAGGCAAGTACCGTGTAGGTTGGGTTGGAGTTAACACAGGACCTCGTATCTCGCGAGCTGACGTGGCGGATTTTCTGCTGAAACAGGCGACGGATACCACCTATCTTCACCAGACCCCCATGATTAGCGATTAGAGCCAGGTAGGAGTTTACGGGTAAAGCCATCAATTTCCGAACAAAAGAGCCAGTCTGCTCTACATTATCAAGGAAGGGATGGTGTGGCAAATTTCGCCCGCTCCCGATAACTATGTCCCTGCAAGCCAGGACGAAAACAACGGTTTAACGCTGATGCGCCCGGCGCACCCGCGAATTACCTCAGAAAACGCTTGTATATGCGTGTATTCGGGTATATAATAATAATGATGCTTTCCCCACATAGTAGTAGAAGTATGCCTGAAAACGGGGTATTGCGAGCGAGGGGTACATTGTATGGCAGACCGCGCAGGGCAACAACTCGGACATTATCGCCTCATTCGCCAGCTTGGGCGCGGAGGCTTTGCCGATGTGTACCTTGGCGAGCACCTCTATCTCAACACGACCGTCGCCATTAAAGTCTTGCAAACCCACCTGGCCGAAAATGACCTGCCCGATTTCATTAAGGAAGCCCGCACCATCGCGGGTCTGTCACATCCACACATTATTCGCGTGCTCGATTTTGGCCTGGGAGATGAAGTCCCCTACCTGGTGATGGAGTATGCTCCCAATGGCACGCTGCGCCAGCGTTTCCCCAAGGGTACGCGCCTTCCGATCGCAACCATTTTGCCGTATGTGCGGCAAGTCGCTGAAGCGCTGGTATACGCTCATCAAAGGCGTTTAATTCACCGCGATGTCAAGCCGGAAAATATGCTGCTCGGCTCAAATATGGACGTGTTATTAAGCGATTTCGGCATTGCCCTGATTACACAGACGACACGCGAACCCTCCCGGCATGACGTAGTTGGCACGGCAGCGTATATGTCCCCGGAACAACTCCAGGGCAAACCACAGGCGGCCAGTGATCAATACGCGCTGGGCATTGTAGTGTATGAGTGGTTGGCGGGCGACCTCCCTTTTCACGGAACCTTCACCGAAGTCGCCAGCCAGCACGTGCTTGCGCCACCGCCACCACTGAGTCAGAAGATCCCGGACATCTCCAACGAAGTTGAAGCGATTATTCAGATTGCCCTGGCGAAAGACCCGCGACAACGATTTGCCTCGGTCACAGCCTTCGCAAACGCGCTTGAACTGGCATCCAGCTTACAATCCGGCATGAAAAGGTTCGATGCAAACCTGCCAACGTTGATGGCAACTCCTCACTCTCCAATTTCCCAGACAGTTCCATCGCATTTCACCCCCATACCACCGTCTCCTCTACCACATCAGCCAGGGATGTATCAACCTGCACAGCAGCGAGACAAGCCGAAGCAGGGCATTTCGCGTCGCGCCCTCTTCACCGGGTTAGCCGGTGTGGCTATAGGAAGCACTATTACCGGGGTACTGCTCTACGAACATTTCCAGTCTTCCGCCACCCAGGCAGTCTCAACGCCAACTCCTGGCGCATCTTCGACCGCGCACCCGGTGACGACTACTCCGCCTTCTACTGCACAGGGCAATACGCTTGCAGTTTACATGGGTCACAGTGACCAGGTAACGACGGTGGAATGGTCGCCCAATAACGCGCTACTACTCGCGTCGGGCAGCGAAGACAAAACAGCGCGTCTCTGGAGCTACACGAATCTCAATAGCGCTGTAAGGCACCAGCAAGCCAATATGGTATATTCGCTCAACTGGTCTCCTTCAGGCCAGTTCATTGTCTCTGGCGGTGAAAACCCCACCATCGATGTATGGGATACCGCAGGTGGAAACACAATCTTTTCCTATGGCGGACACAATCAACCCGTCTACAGCGTAAAATGGTCGCCTGATGGATCGCGCATCGTCTCTGGCAGCGCAGATACGAGCGCCCAGGTCTGGAACGCGAGCAATGCGACTCCCATTGCATCCTATACGCAGCATGTCAAGACCGTTTGGGCGGTAGCATGGTCGCCCGATGGTTCGCGTATTGCTTCCGCGAGTCTGGACGGCACCGTACAGATTTGGAATAGTAACACCGCCACCAATCTTTCCACATTTCGCGACATCCAAAGCTTGAATGTACGGGCGGTTGCGTGGTCACCCAATGGACAATACATCGCCTTCGGTGGAGACAGCAAGGTTGTTCAGGTGTGGAATGTAAATACGAATACGATAGTTGTTTCCTACACAGGTCATAGTGGGCATGTCGAAGACGTAAAATGGTCGCCCGATGGTACCCTCGTCGCTTCAGCGGGACAGGATCAAACAATACAGATATGGAATGCAAGCACTGGCTCGCATCTTTTCACCTACAATAGACATACGAGCCTGGTCTGGGCTATCGACTGGTCACGCTCAGGTCAACAAATCGCTTCAGCCAGCCAGGATGGCACAGTGCGCGTCTGGCAGGCAGTGTAGTATAAGCAGTGCCTGAAGAACTAGCAAGGCGCTACACTTCTTGCTCTACAGGCTCTTCCTCGTCAATGATCTCTTCAATCACCGTCTCGGCAGGCAAGGAACCGTCCGACCCGGATACCGCGCGCACGGTGCGCAACCGTCGAATACGTCTGAAACGGCCTGTTCCCAGAGTACCGGGAACATAGAGACGCACACTGGCGAGAACACCTATCATTAGAATCAGGCCAACGACTAGAAAGAAGACAAACGCATCCATAATCTTTGCTCCTCAGAGAAGAAACTCTTTGTATACACTTTTGCTACACCGATATCTTCTCTCCTGTTGTATGCTGTACGTACTTTGTTATTTGCCGCGCGATGGATACCTGTTTAGAATTATGCGTCTAACACGTCTGACAACCGAAGTTGGCTTCAATGGGTAGGGCGCGTGGTGGACACGGCTAAACCATGTGGGCTATACTATGCAAAAGAGAAAATCAGATCAAAGAAGGATTTCCATGTCAAACGATGTTGATGTGTTGATTGTGGGAGGCGGACCCGCCGGACTGGCCGCCGCCGAAGCCGCCGCTAAGCGGGGCGCGCGCGCCCTGGTACTGGAGCGGCAGAACGAAATTGGCTACCCGGTGCATACGAGTGGGGGAAGTTGGGTCAGCGATATGCAGGCATTGGGCATCCCTCAACACCTTTATCACCCGGTATCGAAGGTGTATTTTGTTTCTCCCCATCGTGAAGTGCCTCTCAACTATAATCCCGCCGTTGCCTGCGTGATGGATGTGCGCGGCGTCTACCAGCATCTCGCCGGTCGAGCAGTAGCAGCGGGCGCGGCCATTCGTGTGCGCCATACGGTCGAGCAGACGCTGCTGGAAGACGAGCGCGTACTTGGCGTTACAGCGAAAAATCACGTCAGCGAGCGCATTACTCTGCGCGCGGCTGTTACCATCGATGCCAGCGGCTTCTCGCGACACATCGGCGTGCGTACCGCTATGGGCAAAGCATTTCACCGCTACGGCTACGGCGCGGAATACGACCTCTACGCGCCGCACTATCCACAGGACGAATTATATTTGATTATGGGCAACCAGTTCGCGCCGCGTGGCTATGCATGGGCCTTCCCGCGCGGCAATGGCCGCGTGCGGCTGGGCGTCGGCGTGCTCCACCCCGACAGTGACGACGACGCGCGCTCCTACCTCGATAGCATCATGCAGAATCTGCCCCAACTTCGTGATAAATTTCAAGATGCCAGCCCGGTTGAATACCACACGGGTCTTTTTCCATCTGAAGGGCCGCTCGCATCGTTTTCCCGCGCCGGGCTGCTGCTGGCCGGCGACTCTGGTGGCCATGGTTCCACGCTGGTAGGTGAGGGCATCCGCTTCGCCATTTATGCGGGACAGATGGCCGGTATCGTAGCAGCCGAAGCAGTCGATGCCAGAGATAGTTCGGCTGCATTCCTGGCGCGCTTCGATAAACAGTGGCGCGCGCGTTTCGGGCGCGACATGGATATCTCCTACATGATTAACAAGCATATCGCCAACTACAGCGATGAACAGTGGGATAACGCGCTCGACCTGATGCGCCGCCTCACCCCTGTACAAATGGCGCAGGCGTTGCGCGGCGACTTCACCGCCGGCCTGGTGCTGGGCGTACTGGCGCGTAATCCAGGGCTGGTCGCAACGGGCGGCAAGAAATTACTCGATCTCATGCTGGAGCGCATCAACAAGCCTGCCGGGAATATTGCTCACTAACAATTTGTTGGTATAAGTAATAAACAAAGTTCCGGTCTAGCCGAATTTCCAATTTCATGAGGAGTAATTGATGTCTAATCATTCAACCACATCCCCCGTAAACGAGCAGATAAGCGGCGAAAAGCAGATAAAAATATATGCCACCACCTGGTGCGGAGATTGCCGCATGGCGAAACGCTGGTTCGACTCACACGGCATTTCCTATGAATACATCAACATCGAAGAGGATGACGCCGCTGCCGATTATGTTGTACGCGTCAATCGCGGAATGCGCACTGTGCCAACCATCGTTTTCCCTGATGGTTCTGTGCTGGTCGAGCCATCTCCCCGCGAACTGGCGGCCAAGTTTTCGGCATAAAAATCGTGTATAATACGAGGCGACTGTATTGGTCGCCTCTTTTTTATATTCAAGGAACCTGTGAATGCAAAATTCAGAACTTTTCGACCTGCTGATGGCTGATGCCAACCACCCTTTCGCGGGATGGGACTTCTCGCATATTTCCGCGACTGGCCGCATGGCCGAAGCTCCGCTCACCTGGAGCTACGCCAGCAAGTTATTAATGCCTCTGCGC
>DAHVFL010000058.1 GCA_027316975.1 Chloroflexota bacterium
CTTGTGGTCGCCCTGACCAACATCCTCGCAATTGCCCTGGCCCTGGCTCCTCTTCGTACTCACAATTGTTCCTGCGGGCGCATAACAGATATTTTCGTGGTAATATCCGCTTCGTCATTATTTTCTGGCATCTGTTCCAGTTCAGGCGCTGACAATCTTGACGCCTCGCCACTGTCCTGCGGTTCGCTGGCAGCGAGCAGTTGCGCGATGTGATCGACCGCCGCAAAGGCCATGCCCTCGGCTACCTCCGCGTCGGCTTCAGCGTTCATGGCCGCTTTGACAGCCTGTTCTTCGTTCGCTTCAGCATCGGCTAAAAAGGCCTGGGCGCGTGTCACAGCGAGTTCAGCCCGCCACAGGGCTTCCTGGGCTTCTTCGCCACTCAAGACGCCACTGCGCATAGCTGCGCGCACCTCAACTAATGCCTGCTCCGCATCCTGCGCGTGGCGATGGGCTTCGCGTGTCTGCTTGCTGCTGATCTCAGCGATGACTTCGGCTTTGGCGGCGCGTTCAGCGGTGATATGGGCGATGGTATCGGCAGTCAGGGCAGCCGTCAGTTCTTCCTCTTCTTCAATACTGGCAACCTCTTCAGGTGTAGCAAACGATTCTGCTTGCTGTGGAATTTCGGCTATTTCGTCAAGCAGTTGTTCGGCGTCCGCTACCAGCAAATCGGCCTCGTCAGCCGCGCGCGCAGCCTCCTCAGCCACCATACTGGCCTGTTCAGCTTCCACCTGCAACTCGGAAAGCTCTTGCGCGAAGTGACGCGCTGAACCAGCCTGGTCCAGACGCGCGGCAATTTCGCTGGCGCGTTCGGCGGCCAGGCGAGCGTTTTCTTCAGCAGCCTCTGCCGCCGCGCGCGCCTCGTTTACCAGTTGTTCCGCGTCTTCTCGCAAATCCGGTTTATCAAAAGAGGCCGGTGGCCCAGAAGTGAGAGGTATGTCTGTTTCGATATCTTCGCGCGAGGGAGGTATATCCGTTTCAATTACCAGGGCGGGGGCAAGCCCGTCGGTTTCCAGGGCGGGGACAAGCCCCGCCCCTACCCTGTACGAGTTGGTGTCAGGCGGCGTAGGGGGTAGAGGTGGGCGGCTCTCGCTGCTCTGGGGATTCCCCTGTCCTGGTATTTGCCCCAGTTGTTGGCGAAGCAAGACAAGACGACCTTCGACACGCTGCAGGCGAGCGCTGCGTTTGTGCAGGCGTGCTTCAGCGCGCTGGAAGCGTTCCAGCGCCATGGCCTGCGCTTTGCGCGCTTCTTGCAAGCGTTCCAGCGCGCGTTGCTCTCGTTTGCGCAGTTTTTTTAATTCATCACCGGTAGGCATTTGCCCTTCTTCTTGAGGAGTGGACATATCGTTTTTCATTACTTTTTCCTCCTTTTGCGCAAAGTAGACCTTATGCCCACAAAAGGGCAATTCTACATGGAACTGATTACCTTCAATAACGCTAAATTCAAACGCTTTTTGCGTGTCCTGGTACTCATTAGACATTCGCGATTCACAGGCATATTACCAGTCTCTCTTACCTTTGAAGGATACAGCATGAGGTGGAATATTGCAACGTTATAATGCCAGGGCGACCTCAAGGGCGCGCCCCTACCAATCAAGCCTGTCATCCTGAGCGCAGCGAAGGATCATCCCCGTCGCGCTCGTCGGTCGCCTTGTTCTACCAATCAAGCCTGTCATCCTGAGCGCAGCGAAGGATCTCGGTCCCCGGTCAGGCAGACCCTTCGCTGCGCTCAGGGTGACACTGGACGGCAGGCCTGCCGGGGCGGTCGCCCTTGACATCGGCTGACGGGAACGCCTCTGGGGGCGCACTCTTGCGGTCGCCCTGGAGCAGTCACCATTTCATGCGTTCTTTTAAGCTCACATAGCGCTGATTACCGATGACTAAGTGATCGACAAGTTCGATGTCGAGATGACGCCCCGCCTGCACAAGGTGCTCGGTTACGGCGATATCTTCGGGTGAGGGGGTCGGGTCGCCGCTTGGGTGATTATGACAGATAAGAACGCCCGGACAGTTGCGGATAACTGCCGGGCGGTAGATTTCGGCGGCGCGCAACACCGAACTGTTGACGGTTCCCTGGTAGCGGCTGATGTTCTCCACCACCTGATTCTTCGTGTCCAGTACAAGGATACGCATCTGTTCGTGATCCAGAAACGTCATCTCCATCATCACCAGATTCGCCGCGTCGAGAGGCGACTTGATCTGGTACTTTTCTTCATTTTGCGCAACACCCAGACGCCGCCCGATCTCCAATGCCGCCTTCAACTGGGCAGTTTTGGCCTCGCCCAGACCGTATTCCGCGCATAGCTCCATAAATTCCGCGCGCATCAAGCCCCCGAAACCACCGTATTTGTAAAGCAGCTTGCCCGACAGTTCAATAACGTTTTCCTGCGTGGTGCCGGTGCGCAGGATAATCGCCAGCAATTCAGCATTGGAGAGCACGCGCGCCCCGTAATTGCGCAGGCGCTCCCTCGGTCGCTCCTCGCTGGGCATATCATGAATAGTAGGATGATATTCAAGCTTCGTTTCGGACTTCGTAGGAAATGCGACGATGTTATCGCTTTTTTTCTCGACGGCTGGCATAATAGGGTGCTGCTCCTTCCACACGTTTCCGTTAAGATTAACGGGATTTGCTGAAAAAAGCAATAGGCAAAATTGGAAGGATGCAGACCCAATTGGAAGCGAGCGGCGATTATATCATTTCCCCCGGTGCAGCCAGAGAAGGGCGTTGTAGATTTGCGTCTGCCAGATCTTCCAGGAGTGATAGCCACTTTGCACGTCGAACTGGTAGGGCAGCAGCAGGCGGTCGAGTTCCGCTACGAATTGTTTGGCATACGTATAGTAGGGCTGGTCTTTGGTGGCAGCGCCAATATACATTTGTAATCGCCATGCTGCTTTATCGGTTGGTAGCACGTCAATGGGGCTATTCGCCCGCATATAGGCAGGATTATTGCCCCAGATGCCCCCTTCAGCTCGAAAGTAGCCGCCAAGCGAGATGGCGAAGCCAAATACATCGGGATGGTGTATAGCGATATTTATAGCCCCAAAACCGCCCATGGAGTTACCGCCGATGCCGCGATCTGCCGGTTGCGCTATCGTGCGATACTTCGCATCGACATATTTCACCAGGTCGCTGGCAACATACGTCTCGATATTCTCCTGTTGATCGAAACTATTGCCCCACTCGCCTGGTCTCCCTGATCGGCTGTTGCCATCCGGCAGAATCATGATGAGTTCGGGTATTTTACCCTGCGCAATCAACGTATCGGCAGATTGGTCAGCCTTGCCGCCGCTAAACCAGTCCTTGTCGCTGCCAGGTGATCCATGCAACAGGTAAAGTACAGGGTAGCGTTTCGTTTGGCCCTGCGGAGTGGCATAGGACGGAGGGAGATAGACCAGAAAAGGCTTCTTTTGCCCCTTGAGAGCCGGGCTGACAAGGCTATCTGCTACAATCGTGCCATGCGCCGGCAAACCAACGATATGTTTGATGGCAGGCGGCTGGTGCAGACCGACATCGGGCGAAAAAATGAGGAGGTCGCTCGCCCCACCGGTAAGCACAAAGAGCAGGATCACTACCAGCGTAGCAGCTCCCAGCCAGTCGGCAACCATGCCTCTCACCGCGCGGGCGACAGAAGGAGGCTGCTCTAGGATCTCTTTGCGGACTGAAAGCGGGCTGGTACGCACTCTGGCGGGGTGGATACGCTGCCAGGCGAATTTCACGAGCTTCACGGGCGGGTTCAGCAGGATGTCACCGAGCGCGCTTCCAATCGAAGCCCCCATAAAGGCGCTGAGGAGGGCGAGGGCAAGCATGAGCAGGGATGTATGGAGCAGGGCGTTGCCAATCAGGGGTTCTAAGTTGCCGCCGGGGTCTCGCGTGGGCTGCATTTGCAGTTGAATGAAACCCGTGAGGTAGCTGAAGTAGAAGACAAGCCCGGTTCCCAGGATAGCACCTGGCAGGCGTCTTTTCCACGATGTTGTCACTCCCGCCGCTTCCACCATGCTTCCGGCGGCGGCTCCAATGAGCGCGGCGACCACCGTTAGCAGGAGGGCGGCAAGCAGTTGCGCGCGCAGTTCATCGAAGCCGGTGTTGATGATGGCCGCGATGAGACCGCTATAAACACCTGTGTTAAAAAGCAAGGCTCCGCCCAGCAGCGCGAACAGCAGTGCCGCCAGGACGGGCAGAAAAGGCAAGCATTGCTGCATAGAGATTCTGAGAGGTTTCAACATAGCCAGAGCCTCATTATAAAAGCTTATAATGCTCTCGATCCTGGGGATGTTTGTAGGGACGCGATTCATCGCGTCCGCTCCCCATCGGCACTTGCACCGGGCGGACGCGATTCATCGCGTCCCTACAAACTCTCCAGGAATGGAGAGAACTATAGTGATAATGTACCACTTACTGAATGTACCCGGGAACCGGCCAGAGCCTGGCGCGCGTTTTTATGTTGCGCGCTCCACTCTTTCAGCGCTCTTTGCAGCACAGTGAGCACCGTTACGTCGCGCTGGTGAGCGCGGTACAGCGCCCAGCCTACTTTGGGCAGCGTCAGCGTACCAGAGTAGATGAGATAGCGGCTCTCCCAGCGCGGCTGAAACTTCTTTTTGAAATTGAAGAGCGAGCGATTCTTGGCTGGATTGCCAAAATGCTGAGTCAGGAAATCGATACTGCTTCCCAGCAAGGTATGATTGGCGCAATTGACATCACTCAATGGAGCCAGGCCAAGACTCACGATATCTGCTCCCGCCATCCCCAGGTGTTCGATGGAGCTTGCCAGCAAGCGTTCCATCGTACCCGGTGCAGCCTGGTCGGCGCGGCGCATGAGGTCGAGTCCCCAGCCGTTGCGTCCATACACCGGGACGAAGGTCACGAAGGCATGCACCCTGTTGTTTGTGTCAACAGCCAGGGCATAGACCTGTTGATTGTCGCAATACGGGTCGAATCGCCCCATGCTGAACCCCATCTCCGACCCACCCTTACGCGCAAGCCAGCTACGCGAGATGTGTTCCATCTGCGACAATTGCTCGATATCGCGAACCTGCCCATGCCAGAATACGACGCTAATGCCTTCCTTTTCAGCGCGTTTCGCGCTTGAGCGTACATTTGCCATCGCTTTTCCCGCCAATGTGAATGTGCGGGGTGTGACAATGGCATCTTCCCCAATCTTCAGCACATGCAGTTTGGCCGCGCGATACAGCTCAACCTGCGTATCGCGCACCTGCCAGAATACCACCCTCCAATCCTGCTCCTGGCAGTACGCCATAAACTGTTGAATGGCCGCTAACATCTCCTCTTCCGGCCCAATAGGATCGCCTGCCACCACCGCCACATTGCCCTCCAGGACGTAGCTTATCACCGACTTCCCGGATGCGCTAAAAAAAGTACGACTTGCCCGCTTCGAGCGCGAAGTAGGAGATCGAGTTCTTGCCATAATGACGCGCAAGGTCAGCAACCGTCTCCTGCTGCTGCTCCGTCGGAAAAATTGCCGCAGCCACAGGGCGCAGAATCATCGCAATTCCGTAGAGCACCACGCTCAGACACAGCAGGGGAACTGCCCGCCCGAAAACAAACGCCTGAGTGCCGGGAGTCAGATACACATGCGTGTTGGCGAACACCCTCGAAAGCAATCCATCGAGTCCTATGCGGTCAATGGGAGACTCGAACTGGTCGTACAGCGTGAAAAGCCCGTACATGGTGTACAGGAAAACAATACCCAGTCCCACAACCAGGGCCACCGACCCACGCCGTACTGAAGGTGGATCGCTTTTCGCCTGGAAACTGCGCGAGCAAACGATAAGCAGAGCGACAAGCGCGCCTGTCCCCACCGTTGGCAGCACCTGTCCACCGCTCAAAATGTGCAGCAATGCAGACATAAGCAGGAGAGTGATTGCTACACGCCACGCTCCTCGTTTGCCGCGCGCCAATCCATAGGAGAGCATCAGCAGAAAAAAACCCATGACAACCGTGAGTTTATACAGTCCAAGATGAGCGTCCAGCGACCACTCTCCCAGCAGCATACTCCAGTCGATGCTGGGAATGATGGCAAACAGCATATTGGCTATACCTGTCAACCCCATAGCCACCGCTATGATACATCGTATGGTCTTTCGTGATCGATATACATTCGCTGCATTCGCATAGAGAATCTTCGTTTTCATAATTTTTTCTTTCTGTTTCTAATACATACCATATGCACGCTCATCAACATCAACCGTTAAATATACTATACAAAATGAACCCACACCTGAATACTATGCACTCAGCCGAAGTAATCTCTAACATAAAGACGATGACAACAGCTAATTTAGTATGCAAAGTCTATAAGCACAACGCTAACAGCGGCTTGTTAGTTCCACTTGATTATAGGGAAGAGGACACCGGCACAAGAAAACAGCCCGCTTGCAAGCGGGCTGTTTTCTTGTGCCGGTGTCCTCTTCCCTATCCCCCGATGCTGGACGATCCCGTCAGCACCAGGCTGTCGCTTTTGGCGCAGGGCAACTGGCTATCAGGGCCGATGGCGGCATTGGTCACGGTGAACTTGCCCGCCAGGGCCGGACCCAGTTGAGAGTCAATCGCCTGTTCGATTTGCTGGTTGTAGTTGTTCATGGGGAAATTGAACAACCCGAACAGGCTGAAATTGGTGCTGAGAACACGCATTACGAGGTTGCCACCGCGCGCCATCGGAGTAGCAATGGTATCCGCTGCCCCAATATTTAAACCCGCCCAGTAGATATCAGACAGAATATGAATCGCGCCACCCTTCACGCTGAGGCGAATGTTCTTAGCCGTATAATTGCTGTCAACCGGCAGGTTGCCGATGCTGCCACTCAAAGCAGAAATCGACGCGGCTGGCACCTCGATAAAAGTGTTGACGCCAGAGGCGCGCTGCGTGCTGTTCAGCATCACGGCCATTGGATTGCCATGCCCGGCCACGTTGGCCAGAGGCGATTGCCTCTGCGTTGAGACCGCAGCAGCCAGGCCGAGCGACACGGGAATTTGCAGGTGCAGCGATAAGGCCGATGCTCCGCAATTCGGCGTCGTATTGACGCCGGTAAGCGTTCCGATAGGAATCCGGAAGGTGTTCTGCGGGCCGCTTGCAAGAGCCGGTCCGCTGGTGAGCGAAGCAGCGCTCGCCTGTATGGTGGTAGAATCCAGCACGCTGAAGCTAATGAGCAGGCCCGTGTCAATGGGCTTTGGATCGCCCGGATAGAGCGCGATACGAATATACATCGCCATACCATTTGGCTGCGTCACCAGGTTTTGCAACGTGGCCGAGGGCTGAATCAGCGTCACCGCCATCTCCCTGGTCCAGACCTGATCTTGCGCGGGCAGCTTGCTAACAAGCGCATCAATAGCAGTATTGAGATCGTTCGGCACCTGCTGCGACAGTCTATTTTGAAACATCGGCTGTAGCATATTCAGGGTCAAATAAACGGTTGCGGCGACTGAGGTGCCGGCGGCGGCTGCCCTCGCGCTGGAATACCGCGCTGTATGTGTCGATGCCAGCGCGGGGGTGAGGAACGAAACACCCAGCACCAGCGCGGCCAGCAGGAGCGCCCAACCCGCCCGCATGAAGCGTAACTTTTTCATAGTACTCTCCTGGTGTTTGAGGGACGCGCACTATCGCGTCCTTACACCTTCTATTGTGATATGGTGGACGCCATGTATCGCGTCCCCACAGTTAGCCCGGTAACAACTTGTTGATATCGATTGGCCCCTTGAAGCAGAGCGCGGACGGCGTTGGTTGAGCTGGCAATCCCGGAATGGGAGGAGCCTGGATCAACAAAGTCAGCATCTCGATGCCCTTGCCGCAGGCGACGCTTGAGCTGGTATGTACCGCGACCAGCTTCGCCGTTTTCAGAATATTGTGCAGCGAAGGCATGACCGCATTGATGAGCAATTGATTGAGAGCCTTTTCCATACTCGCGGCGGCAGCTAATCCACCGTCTATTCCATCCCGTTTCAAACGCAGCACGCGCAACTGGATATTCTGCTGCTTATCGATGCCGAGCGTCGTGTCGAGTTCAACCGGCATGTCGCGGTGAATGCCACTGGCGTTGATATGCAGGTTCAGGCTAATCACGATACCATCGCTCACCGCGGGCGACACCTGCATATTGCTCAACGCGCCCGATTGCAGACCGAGCTGTTTCACAAAGATGGAGGTCAACGCGCCGTTGTCCAACGCCAGTTCGATCATACGCGGCCCGGAAATGACCGCCTGCGTCGGTGTCGGCGTGAAACCAGGAGTTACCGTTGGAGTCGCCGCAACTGTCGTGCTATCAGGCTCTTGCGAGGACAGGAAGGCGAAGATGCCGCCCACAACGAGCAGGAGCAACAGCAGAATGCTGGCAAACACGAGCGCGCGCCGTCGTCGTCGCCGAGGTCTGCGCCCGCCTGCGTCACCCCCGCCGCCATTGGCATCGATAGTGGGGGGAACAGGCGGTGTGACGCCCTCATCGACCCTATCCAGAAATTCAGCGTTCGCCATGAACGTTCCCGCCAGAGGTGCCGCCACGGTTGGATCGCCCGGCTGTGACGGATCCGGCAGGGCAAAGGGATCACCCCCCGGCGCTGTTTCCTCTTCAATAGCCGGTTTGGTCCCCCATAAGAAGATGGCAGGCACAATGGCGACGAGCGCGACGATCATTGTGATAAAGAAGACCGCGCTGTATAAAGAGTGCGCCGAGACGAGCAGGTGATTCGCGTAGCCTTTTGACCACTGCGCAAACTGCTCCGACGTGGCTGTTACCGGCAGCGAGGGATAGCGGGATGCCAGGCTCTTGAAGTAGCCTATACCCCAGGAGGTCAGCCATGCCAGGCCCAGCGTCATGCCCAACATGCGCAGCGATGTGACGATGGCCGCGCCCATGCCCGCCTGCGATGGTCGCACCGAGTTAATGGCCGTTGTGCTAATGGGCGCGATCACCAGGCCGAAACCCAGCCCCGTAGTAACCGTGCTAATAGTGATCTGGTTCCAGTCAACCGCCATAGGCCAGCGACTCATCAGATAGAAGCCGGCAGCCGTGAAGAGTAGCCCCAGCACCCCGGTGAAACGACTGGAGATGCGCCCGCACAGCCAGCCGCCCAGGAACGCGCCAATGGGAATCATGGCGGTCAACCGCAGCAGGGCCAGCCCGCTCACCAACGGCAGATCAGCCTGCGAGAACTGGTTGCTCAGCACGGTATCGACGAACAGCGGGATGTCGGCCATAGCAATGATGAGGGCCGCGCCAACCAGCAAGCTGACCAGCGAACTCGCGCTGAAGGTGAAGCGTTTGAAAACGGACAGGTCAACTACCGGGTGGCGCACCTTCCATTCAACAAAGATGAACGCGGCCAGGAAAACCGCCGCCAGCGCCAGCGCAATAGGATTGTTCTGCGGCGTGGCCCCGTTGACGGTCGGGCCGAGACTGGTTCCCTGCTGCGCCAGGCCCAGGCTCAGGGAGGTAAGCGCAGCGCCCAGCAGCGTCGCGCCCGGCCAGTCGATGCGGTCGCGCAGGCGTTTGCCTTTAGGGATGATAAACCAGGTAGCAATAAGAAGAGCGATCACAATCGGCACGTTGAAGTAAAAAATGTCCGTCCAGTCCAGGCGCTGCACGATGAGCGCGCCATAAAGCGGGCCAACCACGCCGCCAGCCTCCGTTACCGCGCCTACTATGCCCAGCGCCAACCCGCGCCGCTCCTGCCCGTAGAAATCGCTCACAATCGCCATCGCCACCGGCACCACCGCGCCGCCGCCAATAGCCTGAATGAAACGCGCCGCAATCAAAAAGATCAGTCCGGGAGAAGAAGTATCAATACCGGTAGCGCCAGGAAAACTGAGATCAATATTCTGCCCCAATTTGGGAGCCAGCGCGCACAACACGGAACCCACGCCAAATATGAGCAGGCACAGCATCAGGATGCGGCGGCGGCCATATATATCGGAGACGCGCCCCATCAGAGGCATGGCGATGATAAATCCGAGCAGGTACGCGCTCACAATCCAGGCAGCGCGGTCAAGGTGCGTGAAAGAGATATTAATACCCGGATCAGCAATGATTTTTGTGAGCGCCGTCACCACCACCGTCTGGTCCATCGCCGTTAAAAAAACCCCGACACACGCCACGATCATCGCCGCCAGCGCCGCTCGCTTCCCCTTCGCGCTGCCCACATCCGTACCCGGCGTCGTCAGCTTTTTGAACGAACTGCTCATCTGCGTGAGAGAGAAAGGCCGGGGAATTCTAGTCGTCGTCGCGGACCCATCATCAAGCTGGTCGGCAGGCTCAAGAAATTGCCCTGCAACCGCTCCATTCGTCCCACCAGAACCCGCATCCTCCAGTAGCGGCGCCGTAGCCGGGACTCCCAAAAAGTCCCGTTTACGCAGCCGGGCGGGTGTCTCCTGGTCATCTTCTAATGTGTACATCTGACCCCCTGAATTTAGGAATAAGAACCAATAAAAAAGATAAATCAGAATACTCTGAACAATATATCTATGCCAGGACGAAGCTTGCCCCCGGAGGCGTTCACTTCATAGCAAATCTGGTTCCCATCGGGCCTGTCATCCTGAGCGCAGCGAAGGATCTCTCGCTTCGCTCAGGGCAGATCCTTCGCTGCGCTCAGGATGACAGGCTCAGGCTCGATTGCCCTAAACGTTACATGAACGCCTATGAGGCTTGCCCCACCCTGGCTCCTCATTAAATCTGCGGAGCAGCGATAGTGATGGTCTCATTATAATTCGAGATGGTGAACGTGCGTGCGGTTTGCGCCGTATCGCCTTTGGCGGCCTCGCCCGTGACGGCCAACTGATAAGGTAGGCCATCGGCTTTGCCCACGCATACGCTGGTCAAAAGCATCGTGCCTGCCGGCATACCGCCGCCCGTCAGAAACGCCAGGGTCTGCGCGTCAAGCTGGCCCGTGAAACGCCAGCATGGATTGCCATTCACCGCATCATCGATCGGCTTGCTCAAACCGGTCAGCTTGCTGGCGAGTGAGACAATGCCCGTGTTGGGATCGGTCAGCGTGCTGGCGTTCAAGACGCCTTTCACCACGCGCCACTGGCCGGTAATAGGATCGGTAAGATACTGCGTATCGCCAATGCTGACCAGCTCAACCCCGACCACCTGCCCGGACAGCAGCACATTAGCCGAGGCCTTGACCTTATCCGGCATCACCACGTCGCCGTCCGCGCTGCGAATCTGTATCGCCCCATCCGGCGCGGTACCCAGGTTCTCCACTTTCATGAGCACATGAAAGGCCGTGACGGTGCGAAAGTTTTTCTGTACCGTCGTAATCAACTGCTGCGCTGTTGGCTTCGGGCCGGGTGCGCTGGCAACAGCCGTACTCCGCGCCTGCTGCCAGGGCAATTTACAGCTCATAAGAAGCAACGCGCATACCATAAAAAGCGCGCTATACGCCAGTACGCGGCGCACTGGAAGATGAAAAGAAACCATGTAAGATGCCTCCCCAAAATCTGGCGCTGTTTCCCATCTTGCTCGCGAAATTCATGCACAAAATGGAACAGCGAAGAATAGTCTTGCTGAAACAAATCAACGCAAGCTGTAGACCTTTCGGGGTAATCAAGCGGGGTTAAAGCGCGGAATGGTACTTTGTGGCATATGATGAAATAGCATTGAGAAGCGGTCTGCGATGTTCAGGGTTCCCCTGAACATCGCAGACCGCTTCTCAATGCTATTATATTTTTTCCAGCTTTGCGAAATCCATGCTCAGGCGCTTCTTGCCGTGTTTGCCGTGAAATTGCACATCGACAAATTCAGTATCCTGCACCATCTCGCTTTTGAGAATCACGCCTTCGCCAAAGGTGCTATGACGCACAGCATCGCCGGGCCGAAATTGCTGCGCTGCCGGCTTTGCGACCGGCGCGGGCGGCGGTACCGGAGGCGTGCTGCTTCTCGTCGAGGGAGGAGGCGCCGGTGACGGTTTTGAGGGTACAGTGGGGGCGGGCCGCGCTTGCCACGCGTTGGCCTGTGGCTTGCCAGAGCCGAACACACGGCCAGAGTCGCGCCCGTACTGGCGATCCTGGTTGTAATCGTCGTTCCAGGCGGGCCGGCGATTTTGACTCGCGCGCGCCGCGCCAGGCGAACGCCCACCGGCAGCGCCCGAATTCGAGACCAGGTTCAAGGGAATATCATCCAGGAACCGCGAAGGCTCCGTTGATTGCACATCGCCAAAGTACGAGCGGCGCGTGGCCCGTAACAGGTAGAGACGGCGCATCGCCCGTGTGAAGCCGACGTAGGCCAGGCGGCGTTCCTCTTCCAGTTGTTCGGGCTTATCCACCGAACGCGAGTGCGGCAGCGAGCCTTCGTCCATGCCCACGATAAACACCACCGGGTACTCCAGACCCTTGGCGGCGTGCAGGGTAATCAGCGTCACGGCGTCGCGGTTCTCCTCCTGCATCAACGTGCCGTCTTCGCCCGTCTGCACCGTATCCGCGCCGCCCACCAGCGCCACGTTTTCCAGGAAAAGCTCAAGCGCCGTATGCGTCTCGATCTCGGAGTAATCGCCCGCCACGCGGCGCAATTCCAGCACGTTGCTCCAGCGTTCCTCTCCATCTGCCTGCTCGCGCAAATCCGGGCCTAAGCCGCTGCGCTCGGCTATCCTGTCCACCAGTTCCGGCAGGTGCAATTCGTCCAGAGCGCCGCGAAAATCGATCTGCAACTGCGCGAACACGCTCAGGGACTGTTTGGCCGCTTTGCCCAGCGTGGGATGCTCCTCAACACGCTGCGCCGCATCATACAGCGTCATGTGCTGCTCATCGGCCCAGCGCTGCAACTCGCCCAGCGTTTTGGGGCCGATCTTGCGATTGGGCACGTTGATGATACGCTGCAAGCTCAAATCGTCGTAGGGATTGACCAGCAGGCGCAAATAGGCCAGCATATCCTTGATCTCTTTGCGTTCATAGAACTTGCGACTGCCTATCACCTTGTACGGGATATTGAGGCGCAGAAACTGCTCTTCCAGCGCGCGCGACTGCGCGTTGGTGCGATACATCACCGCGATATCACCGCGCTGCTTCACCTCACCGCGCGCCAGCAAACGCTGGATTTCATGCCCGGCGAATTGCCCCTCCTCCTCCTCGTCCCACGCCTCATGCACGATGATCTTCTCGCCCTGCCCCAGCGCCGTCCACAGGCTTTTATCCTTGCGCGCGCGGTTGCGCCGCACCACGTTCTGTGCCGCATCCAGAATCGTCTGCGTCGAGCGATAATTCTGCTCCAGTAAAATGACCTGCGCCTGCGGAAAATCGCCCTCGAAACGCAGCACATTCTCGGAACTGGCCCCGCGCCACGTGTAAATCATCTGGTCATCGTCGCCCACCACGCACACATTGCCCAATCCTTCAGGTCGCTCATCGGAAGTCGTCCCCAATCCCAGCAGGCGAATCAACTTGTACTGCGGCAGATTGCAATCCTGGAACTCGTCCACGTGGATGTACTGCCAGCGCCGCTGGTACTTGCGCAGCACCTCCGGTTCGCGCCGCCACAACTGCTCGGTCAGCAGCAGCAAATCATCGAAATCAACGCTATTATTTGCCCGCATCAGCTTCTGATACGCTTTATAGATACGCGCCGCCACCTCTTCGGTATATTTCGCGGCGCGTTCGGCCATCTGATCGGGGTTCTGCATATCATTCTTGGCGCGTGAAATCAGCGCCTGCATAGTAGCGGGCTTATACTGCTTCTCATCCAGGTTCATCTCCTTGATGGCCCGTTTGATGAGCGTAGCCTGGTCGCTGGCATCCAGAATCACAAACGAGCGATTGAGGCCCAGGGGCGCGAGATAGTCCGCCTCGATGCGCAGCGCCCGCGCGCAAATAGCGTGGAAGGTGCCAATCATCATCTCCTTCGACTCGTTGACCCCCACCAGCTTCTCCAACCGCTCGCGCATCTCCTTCGCCGCCTTATTCGTAAAAGTCACGGCCAGGATATGCCAGGGCGACACCTCTTCATGTCGCACCATGTAAGCGATCCGGTGTGTAATCA
>DAHVFL010000059.1 GCA_027316975.1 Chloroflexota bacterium
GCCTCTTCCAGTTGCAATCCCTGTGTATTATGGCTCTCACTCGCGGCTACCAGTCGGTGATAGACCAGGTATTCCTGGAACGCCAGCATATGGAGGGCCTGCTTGAAGCTCGCCTGCAAATCTTGCAGAAGATCAATAGCGTCAGCAACTCCACCGTTGACCTCGATCAGACGCTGGAAACGATTGCCCGCTATGTGGCGAAAGAGTTGCGCGTCGAACTCTGCTCCGTTTTCTTTTATGACGAGTTGCAGCGGGTACTGACGCTGCGAGCCACCAATGGGCCGCGACCGATGGGCGGCATGCATTACACGCTGCGCATAGGTGAAGGTTATAGCGGGTGGGTGGCGGACAAAGGGCGTCCATTGCTGGTGCATGATGCGCTGGCCGATAGCTCGTTTGCTATGGAGGCTCGCAGCTATGGCCCAGAGTACCGTGGGCTAATGGCCCTGCCGATCATTTTCTTCGGCACCGTCGAAAGCTTAATTGGAGTCATCAACATCCAGTCAAGCGAGGCGCGCGACTTTAGCGGCGAAGAAATGAATTTTGTCGAAGTAGTGGCCGGTATTATCGCCATCAACGTGGAAAACGGGCGACTCTATGAACAAACCGACGAACAATTGCGCCGCAAAGTTCATGAAATGGCGACCATTCACCGCGTCTCTTCCATCATTGCCTCGACCCTGGACCTGGATCGCGTGCTTCAGATCATCACCACACAGGCGGTGCAATTGAGCGGCGCGGACCGCTCGTGTATCTTTGAACTGGACACGGAAACGCAGCGTTTGCGCGTGCTGGCACATTATGGATTAAACGGGGCCGATGTGCGCCGTATCGAGGTGCCGGTGGGCCATTGCTGCGCCGGGCGCGCCGTGCAGACCGGGCACCCGTGCAAAGCGGTCGATTGCTTTCATAGCGATGAACAGTGTTTCCTGCGCCATGACCCGCTTGTCTCGGCTGAAATGCATTCGGTGCTCTGCGTACCGCTGGAGGTCAAACGCAAAGTGCTCGGCTGCATCTGCGTCTACAGTAGCCATCGCCATATGCTCAGCGATGAACAGATGCAGATGGTGCTCACTTTCGCCAACGAAGCTGCCATCGCCATTGACAATGCGCGACTCTACGAAGAAGCCCGTCACGGCTTAGAGATCAAGACGGTCCTGCTGCGCGAATTGCATCACCGCGTCAAAAATAACCTGGCCACTGTCGCCGGCATTCTCTCCTTGCAGGGCAGGCGCACCCGCTCAAACGAAGTGCGGCGCATCCTGACGGAAAGCGTGAACCGCGTGCAGGGACTGGCCGCGGCGCATGACCTGCTCTCACACGAAGATGTAAGCGAAGCGCGCGTCGATGATATCGCCCGCAAAATTGTGGGCGTAGCAAATGCCAATCTACGCCCGCCAGATACGCATATCATCTTTGAAGTTGAACCCTGTCCGATCGTGATTCCTTCACGCGCCGTGGCGATCCTGGCATTGGTGCTCAACGAAATGGTCTCCAATTCCATCAAGCACGGCATCGCGAGCGCATCGCGAGGCAACGTCACTATTCGTGGGCGTGAAGAAAACGGCGAGGTCATCGTTGAAGTACTTGATACCGGCGGTGGGCTCACCGAACCTCTCGAAGAAAGCGGTGAAGGTCTGGGGCTTTCGTTGATTCGAAATTTGATAGGCGATCTCGGAGGTCGCTTTGTTTTGCGCCGCACAGATGAAACGCCGCCGCGTACCTGTGCGGAAGTCCGTTTCCCCCTGACGCGGCGGTAAAGTAGCGACACCCCTTGTGGGTGTCCCGTTCCGTCAACTCCAGTGCGCATCCTAAAAAATACGCACAGGACACCCACCAGGGGTGTCGCCAGTGTTACGTGAGGTATTCGTGGAGGTGAATGGTATGCAATGTTTTGGAGAGGGAACCACTGCTCGTGAGAGCGCATCCCCTGAGCGTATTCTGATTGTGGAGGACGATTTCGATATTCGCCAGGTCCTATGCCTGTATCTCAAGTATTCAGGCTTCGACGTGCGCGATGCAACCGGTGGCCAGGAAGCCATCAATTTGATCCCGGAATACCGCCCGGACCTGATTGTACTGGATATCATGATGCAGCCTGTGGATGGTTGGGAGGTGCTGCACTGGCTACACGCCAGTTGCATGAAGCCCCCTCTGCCGGTGCTGGTGCTGACTGCGCGCTATCAACCAGCAGAGCAGTTGCAAGGCTTCGAAGAGGGAGCGATCGAATACCTGACCAAACCTACCCAGCCGGATATCATCGTGGAACGCATTCGCACTATTCTCAAACTCAGCGCGGAGCAGCGTATGATGCTCCGGCGCAAACGCATGGACGAGCAGCGCTACACAATCGAGCGCATTACCGCGCAGCCAGACAAATTCATGCAATAGCATCAATTGCTACTGGAAGCGATACAGCAACGCCTGGCCGCAACTTGTGCAAAAACGATCTTTAGCGCGATTCTGGCTCCTGCATTTAGGACACTGGTTCAGCAGCGAACCACAGCGCACGCAAAAAAAGGTATCCGACTTATTAGGTCGGTGGCAAACGGGACAGGCGTAGATAGGCGCTGTCGGGGCGCGTTCGATGCCGGCTGGCTTTTGTGTCGGCTGCGCGGAAATATCTCCAATGCTGGATGGATGGATCGCCTGTTCGAGCGCCAATGCCAGGTCGTTCGCCTGCTGGTAACGCAGGGCAGGCTTTTTCTGGAGGGCTGTCAGGATCACCTGGCATACCGCCATTGTCAGGCGCGGGTTGTAGAGTCGTGGGTCTGGCGGCGATGCGTAGAGATGACTATGAGCCAGCGCGTGGTAGTTATCACCATTGAAGGGCGTGCGCCCGGTGAGCGATTCAAACAGCATCACACCGAGCGCGTAGATATCCGCTCGCCCGTCCACTTCCTCCCCTCTGCATTGTTCGGGCGACATATATTCGGGCGTCCCCACGCCCGCGCCAGGACGCGTAAGTCCGTTGCCCCCCGCCAGCACTTTCGCTATGCCAAAGTCCGAGAGTATCGGGCGTCCAGAACGATCCATCAGGACGTTGACCGGTTTGATGTCGCGGTGGATGATGCGCTGTTCGTGCGCGTAAGTCAGCGCGCTCGCAAGTTGTTGAAAGATAGTGTTGGCTTCCCCCACTTCAAGCGCGCCAGCGCCGCCTGACCCCGATGGATCGCGAGCGGCATCAAGTTTGTGCTTTAGCGTCCCGCCATCCACCAGTTGCATGACAATGTAGAGGTGTCCGTTATTTTCGCTGAAATCGTGAATCGTGACGATATTGGGATGAGAGAGCCGCGCAACCAGGCGAGCCTCCAGGTTGAAACGATTGACAAAGTTGCGATCGACTGCATACCAGGGCGGAAGAACCTTCACCGCAACTTCGCGATTGAGATTCTCCTGATTTGCTCGATATACATGGGCCATACCTCCCTGACCCAGTGGGGCAAGGATTTTATAGTTCCCAAGCATTGTACCGATCAGAGGGTCTTGCTGCATAGCCCGGTCCGGCGCCTCTCATCCCAATCCGGCTTTAACGCCGCGCAAAGACGAGTACCGTCTGGCCCAGTTGAATCTTATCTCCTTCTTGCAGGGGATAGGGCTGGTATTTGTTGACCGTCTGCCCGTTCACTTTGGTGCCATTGGCGCTTCCCTCGTCACGCAGCGCGTAATTGCCCCCGCCCAAATTGACGATTGAGGCGTGCAGGCGCGAAACCGCCAGGTCTTCGAGGAAAATGTCGCTTTCGCGGCTGCGCCCGATGCTCAAACTCTCCTTGCGCACTTCATAGGATTTTCCCGGCTCTTTTCCCTCTTCGATCCGCACGTAACCCAGACCTGTCTGGGCAGTCGATGGATTGCCGCCAGAAGGGCGCAGCATCGTACGGTCTGCATCGGCATTGTCAAAAGGACTCGCGCCAAAACCCTGCTGGGCCTGACCAAAACCGGGGGCCTGTTGTGGCCACGCGGGAACTGGTGGATTGCCGCCGGGCGGGGTAGTAGACGGCTGGACAACATTGCCTGGCCACGCGGCCTGTACCCCCGGCTGCGCTTGCTGCTGCGCGGCCTGTCCCCACGGATCTGCCGCCTGAGCCGGTTGTCCCCAGGACTGGCCAGACGCATTGTTACCGAAAGCGGCGGGCGCTGACTGTTGATTGCTCTGCCCGCCCCAGACTGGCGCGGCTCCCGGCGTCGGCTGTTGATTGCTCTGCCCGCCCCAGGCTGGCGCGGCTCCCGGCGCCGGCTGCTGACCCCAGGGATCTGGCGATGAAGGTAGCGCGGTCTGATCCCATGACGATGCACCTCCTACCCCTCCCGCGCCTTGCTGACTCCCCCAGCCCCCTTGTTGCGGCGGCGACTGCGGCTGCTGTCCCGGTGTACCCCACCCTGCCGATGGTGGCTGTGACGGCTGCGCGGGCGTACCCCACCCTGAAGCCTGCTGCGCGGGCGCGGGTGTACCCCATCCCCCTGCCTGCGGCTGTTGCGCAGAAGCATCCCAACCACCCTGTTGTTGAGACGGTGTGCCCCAGGCAGGCTGCTGGGACTGCGGTGACGGCTGCTGCTGTCCCGGCATTCCCCATCCCCCTGCCTGCGGTTGTTGTTGCGCGGCGGCGGCATCCCAGCCAGCCTGCGGCTGTTGCGCGGGTGTACCCCAGACGGGTTGTTGGGGCTGTTGCTGCGCCGGCATTCCCCACCCGCCAGCTTGCGGTTGTTGTTGCGCGGCCCCCGCATCCCAGCCACCCTGCTGCCCCCAGCCTTGCTGACCGGGTTGGCCGCCACCAGGCTGCCTTTGCCAGTCATTGCCAGCGGGAGGGTTAGCGGCGTTCTTTTTCTTGCCGCTGTTGCGGAAGAGGAATAGCGCTACCACCAGGATGATCAGCGCGATAACCAGTACCGCCGCCGCAATAACAAACGGTTGTTTGTAGATGGGTGTGGCTGGGGGGGGTACAGCCCCTAAAATGCTTGTCAGTGTGAGAAACTGTCTCATGTCGTTCACCTCTCTTAATTGTAGGAGCGCAACTGGTCGAAAAGGTTGCGCCCGGTATATCTTTGGGCGCGAAAACTGTACTGCTCGAAGTACATCGCACCCCTACAATTGCATTTATCGCATTTCAAAACGCACCTCAACACTACCGAAACGAAGAATATCGCCTTCTTTGAGCGTGCGTTCTTCATATGGCATTAAAACTACTCCATTTAATCGGGTTTTATTAAGAGCATTGAGGTCTTCGACGGAATACTGCCCGTGTTGGCAGCGCACGTAAGCATGACGACGGCCTACCGTCTTGTCTGCCAGGTTAATTTCCGGGTTAATCCCCAACACAGGGTCATGTCGCCCTACCACCATCAGTTCTCCTGTTAAAGGAATAGCTTGATTGCTGGAAAGCACCAGCAATCGCGCCTGTTTCGCGACAGTCGCCAGTTGCTCGCGCCCATCCTTCCCATCGCCGTTGAGTTCGGCAAGGGGAGGACGCTCGGCGGTATCCTGGCGATCAATGGGAATAGCCGGGATAAGCTCCTGCAACTTCTCAAGCGCGTCAATAAACTCGCGCGGAGTACTATAGCGGTCCGCCGGTAATTTCGCCATCGCCTTCTGCATAAACGTGTCAATCTCGAGCGGAAGTTCGGAGCGAATGGTACAAATGGACGGCACCTTATCGTTCATATGCTTCACGACGATATCCACAGCAGTATCACCCTCGTAAGGTGGGTGTCCGCTTAACATCTCAAAAAGCACCGCTGCCACAGAGTACAAATCAGAACGGATATCTGCCGAGCGCCCGCTTTCAGCCTGCTCCGGCGGGATGTAATAAGCCGTCCCCATAAAAACGTTCGATTGCGTCAGCGTCACCGTCTCGTGGCTGCGCGCCAGCCCGAAGTCGGTAATTTTCGCCACGCCCTGGCTATTGATGACAATGTTCTGCGGCTTGATATCGCGATGGACAACGCCGTTTTTGTAAGCGGTATCCAGCCCTTCTGCGATTTGCAGGGCGTAGTCAAGCGCGCGCGCAGGTTCCATCGAGCCACCCGTCAGTGTATAGTACTTGAGGTTTTGGCCGTCGATGTAATCCATCAGGATGTAATGTAAATCGCTTTCATCCCCATATTCAAAAATACGCACGATATGAGGATCATGCAGGGTCAGGAGAATGTGCGCCTCACGCTGGAAACGCGCCAGCAACTCACCATCGTCGGCAGGCTCATAGAGCATGGCCTTCATAGCAAAGATGCGGTTGGTTTTCGTATCACGCACAATATAGACGGTGGCAAAACTGCCCCGCCCAATCTCGTCAATGAGCTTATACCGTCCTTTGATGACACGTCCTAACATGTCACCACTCATGCGTTTTCTCCTCTTGATTGGCTAGTCCTACTCCACGCGGCCATTATACATCATATACCGTTGAATGTCATTTATACCAACCGTAACTCAGACATTTGGAGATAAGCCTTCCGTAAGCGAATGTGAGACCTGTTCTGCCTGTCATCCTGAGCGCAGCGAAGGATCTCCCGCCGGCCACCACGCAGATCCTTCGCTGCGCTCAGGATGACACCTCCCACCTGGCTGCTTCCTTTCCTCAAAAAACCTGCGAGTGAAAGGCTTGCTCCTCCTCTACCCTGTCCTCTATGGCTTGCTTCGCCAGCCTCTCATCTCGTAACAGGGTACGGGCGGGGCTTGCCCCCGCCCTGGTTATCGCACTCTGCCCCCGCCCTGGTCATTTCATTACCTGCCCCTACGGATTATCCAGCCGTATAGTTGAAACGGACTATACAGAAAATAAGTCATGCTATGGGTAGAGTCTCCTATAGTAGATTGATGTACCTCTATCTATGCAACTTCAACGCCTGCGCCATGCCATTTAGTGTATTATTTTTCATGAGAAATATGAAGCGCTGTACATACAAGGCTATGCAAACCCGCCACGACATGTTATCATTCACCTCAAGCAACACCCATCACCCGCAGTATAAAGAAAGCGAGAGGAGCATGGCGCATTATTTTACACGCGATGAGGCGGAAGCGTTACTGCCTCAAATCACCGTTGTGTTGCTCAAAATACAAGAGCATCGCCAGGCCATGCAGCGCTCCGAAGAGGAACTTAGCGCGCTGCGCGCGCAATCCATAAACAACGGCCACCACCTTCACGAGCGCGTCGAACGCCTGCAAAAAACACTGGTCGAGCATATCGAAGCCCTGCAAACGCTGGCGCGTGAGCTGAGACAGTTTGGCTGCGAACTCAAAGACCCCGACACAGGACTCATCGACTTTCTCAGCATACGCGGCGGGCGCGAAATCTACCTGTGCTGGCGATTGGGCGAAGAACGCATCAACTTCTGGCACTATCTCGACGCCGGCTTCATGGGCCGGCAACCCCTCTAGCCTGTGACCACCATCCAGCAAGCCCTGACCCAGGGCATTTCACGCGATATCGACTCCCTCGATGCGCAACTATTGCTCGCCCATGTGCTGCAAGTCGAACGCAGCACCCTCTACGCCTACCCCGAACGCGAACTCACCCCCGCGCAGGAACAACAATACCTGGCCCTGATCGAGCGCCGCGCGCAAGACGAACCCGTTGCCTACCTCGTCGGTCACAAAGAATTTTACGGACTCGATCTCATCGTTGACAACCGCGTGCTCATTCCACGCCCCGAAACCGAACTCCTCATCGATACCGCATTACACGTGTGCCGCCAGAAAATCGCGGCTGGTTCCATCCCCATAGTGGCCGATATCGGCACCGGCAGCGGCGCTATCCCCATCGCGCTGGCAGTCAACGAACCGCGTCTGCCCTACCTCTACGCAACCGACATCTCCAGCGACGCCCTTGCCGTAGCCTCCCTCAATTGCCAGCGCAACCACGTACACCAGCGCGTGCGCCTCCTGCAAGGCGACCTCATCGCCCCCCTGCCCGAACCCGTTGACCTGCTTACCGCCAACCTGCCCTACGTCGGCGCCAGCGAAACAGCCCAACTCACCCCCGACGTACAGAACTACGAGCCACACCTCGCCCTCTTCAGCGGCCCCGACGGCCTCGACCTCCTGGAACGCTTTTTGACGGACGTTGCCAGATCGAACGTGCTGAAAGCGGAGGGTGTCGTGCTGCTAGAGATTGGGTATCAGCAGCGAGAACGCCTGGCTCAGATGATTTATGCGTTGTGGCCGCAGGCGAAACTCAGCATTTACAAGGATTATGCCGGGTGGGACAGGGTGTTGCAGGTAACTTTGAGTAGTTAGAAATGACAAAAGAAGCAAACCACAAAGTACCACACGCTCAATGAGCCTCCCGGCACGTGTATACTGTACTGTAGACGCCCTGTGTTACAGCCGAATTTGTAAATCGTTTATAGAGTACAGCCGCACCTACGAACTGGCAAACGGGGGAGTGTAAAGATGCCAGGCCATTAAAAATGCATACCTCAAAGCGATTTGTGCATACGTTTTCTTAACAAAGTACCTGCGCGCGCAAATAGTGTGATTCGCCGGCGCGTCTCAATAGTAACGTGTATATCATGTACGTCAAAGGTAGCAGAGCAGAGAAGCCTGTTCTCCATAGCAAGGAGAGATTACATGCCAGGAGCAAGCCTCACCCACATCCGATTATTATTGCTCATCCCTACCAGCCTGTTTCCCAATAACATCGAAACATTGCTGGCAGGCGGCGCAACTGCCTTCGCGCTTGCCCTCGCGCTCACCTTTTTAGTCAAAGCCTTCTGCTATAAAGTTGGCTGGTTGGATCGACCGGCGACGCGCCGCGTGCATATAAAGGCCGTGCCACGCCTTGGCGGCGTCGCCATGTTCCTGGCGTTCGTGATCGTCGCCATCCTTTTCTACGCTCCCGGCCCCAATTCCAACCCGACCGAAATCTCCATCTTCTGGCTATTGATTGTGGCCTCCACCTTTATTGTCATCGTTCACATCTTTGATGACGTTACCGGTCTCAAGCCGCGCACCAAACTGATCGCCCAGACAATAGCAGCCATCATCGTCATGGGACCCTGGATACCCACGTTTCGCGGCGTATTGCTGTATACCTTCAGCAACCCGTTCTATCACCTGCCCCTGCCCCTGCCCTTCTTCCACGAGCCAGGCATCTATCTCTTTATGCAGAACGCGGATTTCAGTCTGCTCGCCATTCCCGCGGCTCTACTGACCTGGTTCTGGACCGTGGGCATGATGAACACCATCAACCTGATCGATGGCCTGGACGGACTGGCAACCGGCGTCGTGGGCATCACCTCCCTCTTCATCACCATCACCAGCTTCCTTCAAGGCCAGCAGAGTATCGCCATCCTGGCCGCCATCTTTACCGGCTCCGTCTTCGGCTTCCTTCCCCTGAACTGGAATCCCGCGAAGATCTTTATGGGCGATAGCGGTGCCATGTTTCTTGGGTTGGGCCTCGCCGTGCTGTCAATCATGGGCGGCGCGAAGCTGGCCCTCGCCCTGATGGTACTCGGCCTACCCATACTTGACCTGGCAGTCGTGGCGGTCAATCGCAAGCGCCGGGGTCAATCAGCCGTCCATTTCGATATGACGCACCTGCACTACCGCCTCTTATCAACGGGCCTGAGCGTCAAAAAAATCTGCCTGCTCTTCTACGGCCTGACCATCATGTTCGGCGTGCTGGCCCTACGCCTGGCGCGCATCTACAAGTTCATCGGCCTCGGACTGGTAGGCCTGACCATGATTTGCCTGGCGCTCTGGATCGATTACCGCCTGCGCCAGCGCCGTGTCCCCCTAAAACCAGATGGCCCCAACAATCCTGCGCCCGGTGGAGACGAGCATCCGGCCACCGAGAAGATCAGCAGCGAAAGCAGGCCAAATCTGAACATGGAGAGCAAAGAATACCAGGCTCCCACCTCTTCCCCATTGCCACGAACGCAATCACAATATATGTAGGGAAATACGGGTGAACTGTAGGGACGCGATTTATCGCGTCCGCACATCGCTGGCGAACGCTCAGCATTATGGAGCGAGTTCGGTGAACTGTAGGGACGCGATTTATCGCGTCCGCACATCGCTGGCGAACGCTCAGCATTATGGAGCGAGTTCGGTGAACTGTAGGGACGCGATTTATCGCGTCCGCTCCCTGGCCCACTCACTTGAAGGCGAGCGGACGCGATAAATCGCGTCCCTACAACCCGTGAAGCTTTATAGAGCCACTTCGGCTGTCATTCTGAGCGAAGCGAAGAATCTCAAGTCGGCGGGAGATTCTTCGCTTCGCTCAGAATGACAGCCAGGATGGCTCTATGGAGTTTAACAGAGTATTACAGTTTCTTACCCAGTCGCTATCTCGTCTGATTGACGAGCATTTGCCAGCGCCGCATCTTCGACATACATGCGTTTCAAGAACCAGCCGGTGAAGGACTGCTCATTCTCCGCCACATCTTCCGGCGTCCCCGCCACTATCACATAGCCTCCGGCATCTCCGCCCTCTGGTCCCAGGTCAATCAGCCAGTCGGCGCTCTTGATTACTTCCAGGTTATGCTCAATCACCACAATCGAGTTACCCGCGTCCACCAGTCGCTGCAACACCTCTAACAGGCGGTCTACGTCCGCGAAGTGCAGGCCGGTGGTCGGCTCATCCAGGATATACATCGTGCGCCCCGTAGCTCGTTTCGACAGTTCCGTCGCCAGCTTGACGCGCTGCGCCTCGCCGCCCGACAGGGTCGTAGCCGGTTGCCCCAACCGCATATAGCCCAGGCCCACATCGTTGAGGGTCTTCATCTTGTTGTAGATTGAAGGGACATTGGCGAAAAACTCCGTCGCCTCCTCCACCGTCATATCCAGCACATCGGCAATGCTCTTGCCCTTGTAGTGAATCTCCAACGCCTCGCGGTTGTAGCGTTTCCCCTTGCATACCTCGCACGGCACATACACATCGGGCAGGAAGTTCATCTCGATCTTAACGATGCCCTCGCCCTTGCACGCCTCGCAGCGCCCGCCCTTGACGTTAAATGAGAAACGGCCCGGCTGGTAGCCACGAATACGCGACTCCGGCACGTGGGCGAAGAGGTCGCGAATGCCCGTAAAAGCCGTCGTATAGGTAGCGGGATTCGAGCGCGGCGTGCGCCCGATAGGCGACTGATCGATATCTATCACCTTATCCAGGTGTTCGATGCCCTCAATCGTATCGTGCGCCCCCGGCCTATCGTGCGACCGGTAGATGACATGCGCCAGCCTGCGATAGAGAATATCCGTAATCAGCGTGCTCTTGCCCGACCCGGAAACGCCCGTCACCACCACAAACTTGCCCAGTGGAATCTCCACGTCGATGTTTTTCAGGTTATTCTCGCGCGCTCCCTTCACCACCAGCGATTTCCCATTCCCCTCGCGCCGCTTCTCAGGCAGGGGGATAACCTTGCGCCGCGAGAGATAATCCCCGGTGATAGATTCGGGACTGGCGATAATGTCCTTATAGGTGCCTTCCCCGACCACTCTGCCACCGTGCTCGCCCGCGCCCGGACCAATATCGATGATATAGTCGGCAGCGCGCATGGTGTCTTCGTCATGCTCGACCACCAGCAGCGTATTGCCCAGGTCGCGCAGGCGCACCAGCGTCTGGATGAGCCGCGCATTGTCGCGCTGGTGCAGTCCGATGCTCGGCTCATCCAGAATGTACAGCACGCCCATCAGGCCAGAGCCAATCTGCGTTGCCAGCCGGATACGCTGCGCCTCGCCTCCCGAAAGACTCATCGCCGCCCTGTCCAGCGTCAGGTAATCCAGGCCCACGTCTACCAGAAATTGCAGGCGCGCCCGTATCTCTTTCAACACCTGCCGCGCAATCAGTCGCTCGCGCCCGCTCAACGTCACATCAACCATCGGGCCGCGCGGATCAATCGGCGTGAGCGGATCTCCCGGTAAAGAAACCTCCTCCACCGCGCCACTCTTCTTCTTTTTGCTCTTGCCGTTGCCATTCAGCACGTTCGCGGCAGGCACAGGGGCAGACGGCGCAACCTCCTGGCCCTCCAACTCTTGAAAGAAACGCTGCGCGTTCAAAATCGAGAGCCGCGAGACCTGCACCACGTTATGGCCGCCCACCGTCACCGCCAATGCTTCCGGCTTCAAGCGCGCGCCATGACAGTCGGGGCAGATACGCGCCGACATATACTGCTCGATCTCTTCGCGCACGCCCTCGCTCTCCGTTTGCTTATAACGGCGATCCAGGTTCGGAATCACACCCTCGAATGTTATGGTATAGGTGCGCGTCCCGCCGTGCTGTGGCCTGTAACGTATCGACAATGGATCATCCGTACCATACAGCACTTTCTTCTTCTGATCTTCCGTCAGATCACGCCAGGGCGTTTCCAGGCTGAACGCATACTTCTTCGCCAGCGCTTCCAGAATAGAGGCGTGCCACTGGCTCCCGTTCACCACCTTGCTCCAGGGCGCAATCGCCCCTTCGAGCAGGCTCAGTTCGGGATGGGTCACAATCAGTTCCGCGTCTATCTCCTGCTGCGTTCCCAGGCCGGTGCAGGTGGGACACGCGCCATGCGGGCTGTTGAAGCTAAAAGTGCGCGGCGCGATCTCAGGCAGGCTGAAGCCATCGTAGACACATGACAGCTTTTCTGAATACAAGATTTCTTCACCGTCAATAATGGAAACCAGCACCACACCGTTGCCCAGTTTCAACGTCGTCTCTAACGAATCCGTCACGCGCTGCCGGAACGATGTATCAGACTCCAGCGTCGTGCCACCGGACACATCGGAACGAGTATCAGCGCCATCCACACTTGCGTTCACATCATAAAGCGCGGGACGCTCGGCCACTTTCTTGAGCTGGCGCGCCGCGTCAGGCGCGGCTGCCCTGCGCTCTCCACGGATTACCAGGCGGTCAACTACTACTTCAATGGTATGCTTTTTCTGTTTATCCAGGTCGATTTCATGGCTTAGATCATAAATGGTGCCATCAACCCGCACGCGCACGTAACCCGCGCGCCGCATCTCCTCGAAGATTTGCTTGTATTCCCCCTTGCGCCCCTGCACCAGCGGCGCGAGCAGCAGAATACGCGACCCCTCCGGCAAATCCAGCACCGCATCGACGATTTGCTGTACCGTCTGCTGGCTCAATTCACGCCCGCAGATGGGACAATGCGGATGACCGACACGCGCATACATCAAGCGCATATAGTCGTAAATTTCGGTCACGGTGCCAACCGTCGAGCGGGGGTTATGCGACGCACCCTTCTGGTCGATAGAGATAGCAGGAGAGAGTCCATCGATATGATCGACATCCGGCTTCTCCATCTTATCCAGAAACTGGCGAGCGTAGGCAGACAACGATTCCACATAGCGACGTTGCCCCTCTGCAAAGATGGTATCAAATGCCAGGCTGCTCTTGCCCGACCCGGAAAGTCCCGTAATCACTACCAGCTTATCGCGCGGTATCGTGACATCTATATTTTTGAGGTTATGTTCGCGAGCGCCGCGTATTACAATCGTATCCTGGGGCATACAACTAGACCACCCATCATAAAAAACAGTAGCAGACACAATAAATTGCATCCCTACCAAATTTGATACAAACGTTCAATATGCAAAAGTATATCACACATGACAAGTCAAGACATTGAAAATCACCGCGTTGAGTAATCACCATCGCATAAATAAGACGCGCTGACACATTTCTATCTATTACAACACACAAATATATAGCCTTTATTTCCTAATGCAGCAGCACGTCAATACAACCTTCGCCAGGCAACTGGCGTATAATGATATGAGTGAAGATGAATGTAAGGTGACAAATCAGGGCGGGGGCAAGCCCCAGAGGTGTGAACTAAAGCCCCGCTGTCATCCAACGCCTGGTCCTGTCATCCTGAGCGCGTTGTCATCCTGAGCGCGTTGTCATCCTGAGCGCGTTGTCATCCTGAGCGCGTTGTCATCCTGAGCGCGTTGTCATCCTGAGCGCGTTGTCATCC
>DAHVFL010000005.1 GCA_027316975.1 Chloroflexota bacterium
CATGATCCAGGCGCGTAACGAAGGACGCGACTACTTCAATGAGGGGCCAGATATCCTGGAGAAGGCCGCGAAATGGTGCGGCCCCCTGCGCGCCGCGCTCGAACTCTGGAAGGACATCAGCTTCAACTACGCATCGACCGACACCCCCGATGCCACGCCAACGCCGAGTTATTAGTGGAACGAGCATGTGTAGGGACGCGATTTATCGCGTCCGCTTACGTTTGTAGGGACGCGATAAATCGCGTCCGCCAATTCGCGTCCGCTTACGTTTGTAGGGACGCGATTTATCGCGTCCGCCAACTCGCGTCCGCCAACTCGCGTCCGCCAATTCGCGTCCGCCAACTCGCGTCCGCCAACTCGCGTCCGCCAATTCGCGTCCGCCAACTCGCGTCCGCCCATTCGCGTCCGCCAACTCGCGTCCGCCCATTCGCGTCCGCCAACTCGCGTCCGCCCATTCGCGACGCCCATTCGCGTCCGCTTACGAAGGAGTGATCAATATGGCTTTTCACCTGACGCAGGGAACGTTTTCCTTCCTGCCGCCCCTGACCGATGACGAGATTCGCATGCAGATCCAATACTGCCTGGACAATGACTGGCCTCTTAATGTAGAGTTCACCGACGACCCCCATCCGCGCAATAACTACTGGGAGATGTGGGGACTGCCGATGTTCGACGAGAAGGACCCTGCGGCCATCCTGTACGAAATCAACGCGTGCCGCACAGCCTACCCGCATCACTATATCCGCGTGGGCGCCTACGACCGTCGCAAGGGCCGCCAGACCATCGCCCTCTCGTTCATCGTAAACCGGCCACCGCACGATCCTGGCTTCGGCCTGTCGCGCCAGGAGTCCCACGACCGCGTCATCCGCTATACCCTGCATAGCTACGCAACCGATAGGCCGAAGGGAGAACGGTTCTCATGACCACACCTGCCCAGACCGGCGAAGCTGACATCGCAACCAATCCTGTCCTCGACACTCCCGACGACGCCAGCGTGGACCTGTCGGGTTTGCTCTCGGACTCGCAGGTAATGGAGGTGCTACAGAAGCTCGACGAAGAACTGGTAGGTCTCAAATCGGTCAAGACGCGCATTCGCGAAATCGCGGCCCTGCTGCTGATTGACCGCGTGCGCCGGAGTATTGGACTGACCACGCGACCACCCACGTTGCACATGTCCTTTACCGGTCAACCTGGCACCGGCAAGACGACCGTAGCGATGCGTATGGCAACCATCCTCCACCGCCTCAGCTACGCGCGCAAAGGTCACCTGGTAGCCGTGACACGCGACGACCTCGTCGGTCAGTACATCGGCCACACCGCGCCTAAAACCAGAGAAGTGCTCAAACGGGCCATGGGCGGCGTGCTCTTCATCGACGAGGCCTATTACCTCTACCGCGAGGAAAATGAACGGGACTATGGGCAGGAAGCCATCGAAATCCTCCTGCAGGTCATGGAGAACCAGCGCGAAGACCTCGTCGTCATTCTCGCGGGGTATAAAGACCGCATGGAAACCTTCTTCTCGTCCAATCCGGGTTTCAGTTCGCGTATAGCGCACCACCTGGACTTCCCCAATTACTCCCTTGATGAGTTGCTCGCTATCTCCCGGCTCATACTGGCGGAACAGATGTATCGTTTCAGCCCGGACGCGCTGCAAACCTTTAGAGCCTACCTTGAGAAACGCATGACCATGCCGCGCTTTGCCAACGCCCGCAGCGTGCGCAATGCTATAGACAGGGCGCGCTTACGCCAGGCCAACCGGCTCTTTGCCAGGGGTGGGAAAATCTCAAGAACCGATCTGATGACCATCGAGGCCGAGGATTTCCAGGCCAGCCGTGTTTTCAACGAAGAGATGCCGGATCTAGTTTAGCCACGGTGGAGGTGAGTTCGTCGCCTGAATGCCAGGCATCGGTATAATGACTGGCGGGGAGTATTGCTGTGGGTACACATTCATTTGCGCCTGCTCAAGTTCCGCCACGCGCCTGCGTAACTGTGCCAGTTGGAGACGATCGCGCCACGCCGATAGCACCGTCACAATGTACAGCAGCGCCGCGCCCAACAAACACGCGAGCAGCAATACCACGCCCAACGGCAAAGCAGGCGCGTGCCAGCCAAACACTCTCAAATGTACCTCTAGCGCCAACGTCGCAACGTTCTCATACGCCAGCACAGCCAGCAACCCACCCGCGAGCGCAAAAATAATGAGTACAACAACAAGCACAGCTTCCTCCTCTAGAGAGACCAGGCACAACAATACCCCACTCATCAATAAACCCCTCTTGCCAGCCGTTTTTTCTGATAGCAGTGAGAATAAAGCATCAAGTATATCTTTTGGGTATATGCTTGACATTACGGTAGCTCAGGCATACCATAATGACCAATAATAGTTCGTTTGTTCAAGCGCGTTGTGAAAGGGAATTGAGATGATAAGTCGTCCTCGTGGGGAACGCAACCGTACCATTGCACTCTCTCTAGAAGAACAGCAAAGCTATCAAACTCATCTTTTCCAATTAAAGGACCCTTTGATTAAAGAGAGATGCGAGAACATCACTATTCATCAGGATATATTTGATGTATTACCGCTTCTCCCAGATCGCTTTGTTGACTTGTTATTTATTGATCCACCCTATAACCTGACCAAATCATTTAATGGGACTATTTTTAAGAAAAGAAGCCTGCATGAGTATGAGCAATGGTTAGATTCACTCATGAAGCAACTTATAAGACTAATGAAACCAACAGCCTCTCTCTATATTTGCGGTGACTGGCGATCATCCGCGCCAATCCACTATATCCTGGAAAATTATTTCATTGTTCGCAACCGTATCACCTGGGAACGCGAAAAAGGACGAGGAGCGCTGACCAACTGGAAAAATAGCTCAGAGGATATCTGGTTCTGCACTTTATCAGATGATTACGTTTTCAATGTCGATGCTGTCAAACTTCGACGCAAGGTGATTGCTCCCTATAGAGATAGCGATGGATTACCTAAAGATTGGGAAGAGACTGGAGAGGGTGGCTATCGCTTAACTCACCCCTCGACTACATGGACTGATCTGACGGTGCCATTCTGGTCTATGCCTGAAAACACAGATCATCCAACCCAAAAACCTGAAAAGTTGCTGGCAAAAATTATACTGGCGAGTTCTTTACCCAATCAGGTCGTTTTTGATCCATTTCTGGGATCAGGCACTACTTCGGTGGTAGCAAAAAAATTAGGACGCAAGTACGTCGGTGTCGAAATCGATGAAACCTATTGTTGCCTTGCGGAAAAGCGCCTTGATATGGCACAGAGAGACAAATCCATCCAGGGCTATTCACAAGGGGTCTTTTGGGAGCGTAATACACTTGCGGAACAGAATTTTGTTGCTGGACAGCGCATACCTGCTTGAATTCTACCCAAAAGAGATCAACAAAATTGGACAGCGTATCGAGCATTTTAAGAAAGTAAGAATATTCTGGGAGAATCGTCCAGACGAGTAACATCTTATCAATAAAGGTGATCCAGTGTTATTTGAAGACTACATAAAAGACAACCCGGTACATAGCCCGGTGCGCAACCAGTACTTGCAAATCAAACGGCAGCACCCTGACGCTATCCTCTTTTTTCGCATGGGCGACTTCTACGAAATGTTTGACGATGACGCGGAAATCGTGGCGCGCGAACTGGAGATCGCCCTGACACGCCGCGATTTCGGGCGCGGCGAAAAATCACCCATGGCCGGTATCCCGCATCACGCCGCCGGTGGCTACCTGGCGCGACTGGTCGGCAAGGGCTATCGCGTGGCCGTGTGCGAGCAGACCAGCGACCCCGCCCTTTCTAAAGGGCTGGTTGACCGCGAAGTTATACGCATCGTCACCCCCGGCACCGTTATCGACCCGACCATGTTGGCCGCCAAACGCAACAACTTCCTGGCGAGCGTAGTGGTCGGTCGCGAAGCGGTGGGCATCGCCTACGTCGATATCACCACCGGCGAATTTGCCGTCACCCAGTTCAACACCCCCGAACCGGAACTCGCGCTGCAACAGGAAATGGCGCGAGTCGCACCCGCCGAAGTCATCGTCGAGTCCCGCAACACCCACCTGGGCAGCCGCAAACGTCGCTGGCTGGCGGCAGTCATGAACGAAAAGACCGTCACCAAAGTTGGCTCCAACGGCAACGCCAGTGCCGGTATTGACGAAGCCATCGCCAACGCGCGCGACACCTACACCGCCAGCAACAACAAAGCGCGCCTTGCAGACGACGAAGACGAAGATGAAACCGCGCCACTGGTAAAGTCCCTCACCGGCATCGCCGGGCATGTTACCCCCTACGACTCACGCTACTTTTCCGAGGACGACGCGCGCCACCGGCTCCTCACGCACTTCGACGTGGCCTCGCTCGAAGGCTTCGGCTGCGCGCACCTGCCCCTGGCTATTCGCGCCGCTGGCGCAGTGCTGGCCTATGTGCAGGAGACGCAAAAGGGCATCCTGCGCCAGCTTACCGCGCTCGAAACCTACTATACCAACGCCTACATGACGCTCGATCCGCATACGCGGCGCAACCTGGAACTGTTTGAAAGCGGGCGCACCGCCTCCATCAAAGGCTCGCTGCTGTGGGTGCTGGACAAGACGCGCAGCCCCATGGGCGGACGCCTCATGCGCCGCTGGATCGGCCAGCCCCTGCTCGACATCGCGGCCCTGCAACACCGCCAGCACATCATCAGCGAGCTGCTCACCGACACCCTCACCCAGGCGCGCCTGGCCGAAAGCTTGAAAAAGGCCGGAGACATCGAACGCCTGGCCAATCGCGTGCGCCAGCGCATCGCCTCGCCGCGTGATCTCGTCGCGCTGGCAGTAGGATTGCGAGCCGCCGCCGGCGCCCGCGCCAGCCTGCCCGCCGACGCCGCCGGGCGTATGCCCGCGCTATCCCATCTCGCGCAGCAGCTTGCCGACAACGAGAATACCATCCGCCTCATCGAAAGCGCCATCGTTGATGAACCGCCATTGAGCGCCTCCGAAGGCGGCGTCATTCGCCCCGGCTACAGCGAAGAACTCGACAAGATCAAAGACGCATCCAAAAATGGACAGCAGTGGATCGCCGACATGGAGCAGCGCGAGCGCAAGCGTACCGGCATCAACACTCTCAAGGTTGGCTATACGAAAATCTTCGGCTACTTTATCGAGATCACCAACGCCAGTAAAGATCGCGTACCACCTGAATATATCCGCAAACAGACGCTGACGGGTGCCGAACGCTTCATCACGCCCGATCTCAAAGAGTACGAGACGCTGGTGCTGAACGCGCAGGAGCGCATCAACAAGCTGGAAAGCGAACTGTTCGCGCAGCTGCGCGCCGAAATTGCCATCCACGCCGCCGCACGCATCCTGGACACCGCCCGCGCGCTGGCTGAGATCGATGTCTATCTCAGCCTCGCCAGCGTGGCCGCGCAGCGCAACTATTGTCGCCCCACGCTCAACGACGGCGACACCATCCATATCGTAGCCGGTCGCCATCCCGTGATTGAGCAATCGCAGGCCGAAACGCCTTTCATCCCCAACGATGTCGAACTCTCGAACCGCTCCGCGCAAATCAAAATTATCACCGGCCCCAACATGGCAGGCAAATCTACCTACCTGCGACAGGTCGCCCTGATCGTGCTGATGGCCCAGATCGGCAGCTTTGTACCGGCAGAAGCGGCCACCATCGGCATCGTTGATCGCATCTTCACACGCATTGGCGCGCAGGACGACCTGGCAACAGGCCAGAGTACCTTCATGGTCGAAATGGTCGAAACAGCCAATATCCTGCACCATGCCACGCCCCGCAGCCTGATTATTCTCGACGAAATCGGGCGCGGCACCAGCACCTACGATGGCCTTTCCATCGCGCGAGCCGTTGTCGAGTACCTGCACAACAACAAGCGCTGCGGCGCGCGTACGCTCTTCGCCACGCACTATCACGAACTGGTCGAGGTCGCCAAATCGCTGCCACACGTGCAATGCATGAATGTAGCCGTCACCGAAGAGGATGGCAAAGTCGTCTTCCTGCACAAAATCATTCCCGGCGGCGCGGACAAAAGCTATGGCGTGCATGTGGCGCAACTGGCGGGCATCCCCCGCTCCGTCATTCACCGCGCCGGGGAAATCCTGGCCGAACTGGAACAAAAAGGCGACGCGAAGACGCGCCGCAAAGCCATGCGCGACATGGAGACCCCGTCCATATTGCAAATGACGCTGTTCTCCGCCGAACACCATCCCGTGCTCGAAGAAATCAAACAACTCGCCATCGACGAACTAACGCCCATCGAGGCCATCGGAAAATTATACGACCTGCAACAAAAGGCACGGAAAAGAGACTGAATACGTGTATAAAGTAGCGACTCTGCCGGGGTGCCGGAAATCCACGCCCACTGTCATCCTGAGCGCAGCGAAGGATCTAACTGGCCGCAAACCGAGATCCTTCGCTGCGCTCAGGATGACAGAGAGCGGCGGCTCTGTCCCCACCACGCCACAGCAGCACAAGACAGTGCAACAGAAGTCTGAGCTTCGTACAGGGTAGGGGCCGGCTTGTCCCCGCCCTGGCAAATCACATATGCTCGTACACTGGTAAAACACATTTGTACTTACGGCTTGCAAGTGTTATCATGAAGGAAGATACAAAGGTTTAGAAACGCAAAAGGGAGAACACATCACATGTCCAATCCATTACAACAACTCAAGAACTTCGGACAAAGTGTCTGGTACGATAATATAGACCGTTCGCAACTCGTTTCCGGCCAGTTTCAGGGACTGCTGGACAACGACGGCGTCGTTGGTGTCACCGCCAACCCCACCATTTTCCAGAAGTCCATCAGCGCCGGTCATGCCTACGATGAGCAGATGTCGCAGCTAATTAGCGAGGGCAAAAATAGCAGCGACATTTACGAGGCCATGATTATCCAGGATATCCGCGCCGTTGCCGATCTCCTGCGCCCCATTTATGACCGCACCAACATGGTGGACGGCTACGTCAGCCTGGAAGTCTCGCCCGACCTCGCGCACGACACTGACGCCACCATCGCGGAAGTGCGCCGTTTCTGGAAGATGGTCGATCGACCTAACCTCCTGGTTAAAATTCCCGCCACACCCGAAGGCATTCCCGCCATCCACACCGCTCTCAGCGAGGGCATCAACGTCAACATTACGCTCATCTTCTCCATTAACGCCTACCGCGACGTAGCCGAGGCATACATCAGCGCCCTCGAAGAGCGCAGCGCCAGTGGCAAAGACATCAGCCACATCGCATCGGTTGCCAGTTTCTTCGTCAGCCGCGTAGATACGCTGGTTGATAAGGTGCTGGATGACAAAATCAAAGCCACCAGTGATAGCGCGGAGCAGCAGAAACTGAAAATGTTGCAGGGTAAAGCCGCCATCGCCAATGCCCGCCTCGTCTATCAAGACTTCAAACAGATTTTCAACACGCCGCGCTTTGAGACGCTCAAGCACAGCGGGGCGCAGGTGCAGCGGCCATTGTGGGCCAGCACCAGCACGAAAAATCCGGCCTATCGGGACGTACTCTACGCCGAGGAACTGATCGGACCCGACACCGTCGATACCATGCCGCTTGAGACCATCGAGAACTTCAAAGATCATGGCCGCGCCGCGCTCACCATCGAGAACAACATTCCCCAGGCAAAGGCCGAGTTGGAAATGCTCGAATCGGTAGGTATCCATTACGACGCCGTGACGCAGCAACTCCTGGACGAAGGCGTTCAGAAGTTCGCGGACTCTTTCCACCAACTCTTCCAGGGTATCGAAGACAAGAAAAAAGCCATCCAGGGGCAGCAGGTCAGCCGTTAAAATTTCGTACCAACCAATAGGAGAGAATAGTCATATGCCTCAGCGAAGTGTTGTAGAGGCTCCTAACCCTCTACGTGAGGGTATTCGTATTAAAAATAGCCCTGAGCCGTGTGTCATGGTCATCTTCGGCGCAACCGGTGACCTGACACATCGCAAATTACTGCCGGCTCTCTATAATCTCGCGCTAGAACACCCGCTCCCTGCGGGTTTCTCCGTCGTCGCCTTTGCGCGACGACCGTACAGCACTGAGGAGTATCGCCAGCAGGCCCTCGAATCCATCAATCAATACTCGCGCCAGAAACCGGTCAACCCGCAGGTATGGGAAAATTTCGCCGCCGGCATCCACTACCTGCAGGCCGATTTTAACGATCCGAAGGGCTATGAAAAGCTCAATAACCTGCTCAACCTGCTCGACCAGGAGCGCGGCACAGGCGGCAATCGCATCTTCTACCTGTCCACGCCGCCCAGTCAATATCCCGAAATTATCCAGCGTCTCGGCGCGGCTGGCCTGAATAGAAGTCGCAAGGGGTGGACGCGCATCATCGTCGAAAAACCCTTCGGTCACGACCTGGGTTCAGCCAAAGAACTCAACCGGCAAGTAGGCAAAGTCTTCAAAGAGGATCAGGTCTACCGCATCGATCACTACCTCGGCAAAGAAACCGTGCAGAACATCCTCGTCTTCCGCCTGGCAAACGGCATCTTCGAGCCGGTATGGAACCGCCGCTATATTGACCATGTGCAGATCACCGTGGCAGAAAATATCGGCCTGGAGGGACGCAGCGGCTATTTCGAGGAAGCAGGCGCGATTCGCGATATGGTACAGAATCACGTGATGCAATTGCTCTCCCTGGTAGCCATGGAGCCGCCCATCACCTTCGATGCCAACTCGGTGCGCGACGAAAAGGTCAAAGTCCTGCACGCTCTACAACCTCTGGTCGGCCAGGATGTCGTCACAAATATCATACGCGCCCAGTACGGCCCCGGCTGGCTCAGCACGGGACAGCAGGTGATAGGCTATCGCCAGGAACCGGGCGTTTCTCCCCACTCCACAACCGAAACCTACCTGGCGTTGAAGGTATTTATCGATAGCTGGCGTTGGGCCGGCGTGCCATTCTACCTGCGCACCGGCAAGCACTTGCCCAAGCGCGTCACCGAAATCGCCATCCAGTTCAAACAAGCGCCCCTTATGCTTTTCAAGCGCAGCGAAGCCTATGGACAGGTTGAACCAAACGTTCTGACCCTGCGCATCCAGCCTGACGAGGGCATCTCCCTCAAATTCGGCGCGAAGGTTCCCGGCACAGAAATGCAAATTCGCTCCGTCAACATGGATTTCTTCTACGGCTCCTCCGGCTTCCGCGAGCAGCCAGAAGCCTACGAACGCCTCCTACTCGACTGTATGCTGGGCGACTCGACTCTCTTCACGCGCCGTGACGAAGTCGAAGCCGCCTGGACCTTCATCCAGGGCATCCTGGATTCGTGGAAAAACGAGCCGCCAGAAACTATCCAGACCTACGAATCCGGCTCCTGGGGACCGCAAGCCGCCGACGAATTTATCTGGCGCGACGGTCGCAGGTGGCGGCGTCCATAACGTCTGGTGAACAACGTTGTTCCTTAACAGAAATGGGAAATAAGCATGGCGAATGACACCGCGAATGGCCCCACTATTCGTTTACCCTGGGCCGGAAAATGGGTACGCATCGAGGAAATCGAACAACGGCTGACCTCTTTGTGGAGCATGTCCCTCGATAACCTGCGCACTGGCGCCGGCGCAAACATCAATGTGCGCACCAGTGTGCTCAACCTCGTCATCTGCGCGCCTGATGTCGAAACTGCCGCGCTTGCCAGCAAAGTGTTACGGGATTTAGCGAGCACTCACCTGTCTCGCGTCGCCATCGTGGTGCTTGATAGCAACGAATCTGTTTCATCCCTATCGGCATGGGTCACGCTGCGTTGTTTCTCCATGATCTCGGATTTGATGCGCCACTGCTTCGAGCAAACTACCTTGCTGGCAAAGGGCAGCGCCGTTCGCGCCGCGGGGAACCTCTTGCAACCCCTGCTCAAACCAGACCTGCCCGTCTACCTGTGGTGGCTCGGTGATCCCCCTGATCTGGACGATCCCACCTTTCAAAATCTTGTCAATCTCAGCAATCGCATCATTTTTGACTCCACCAGCTTTTTTAATCCTGAACTGCATATCCGTTCGCTCACCAACCTTTTCAGGGCCGCGCCCGACTCGGCCATCAGCGATCTCAACTGGGGCAGGCTAACAGGATGGCGCGAACTGGTCATCCAATTCTTTGACGTGCCGGAATACCGCCCGTTTCTCTCAGGCATCCACACCATCGAAATCGAACACGCCGCCGCTCCGCTCGCCGAGCCAGGACGCACCGAAGACGGCGATGTCTCGCCCAATCCCATCCGCGCCTTGCTGCTGGCCGCCTGGCTCAAAGAGCGGCTCGGTTTGACACTCTCTGCCTATCGCGGCAACAATCATCATCACACCGCCAGTGGCTCCTACCACTGGGAGATGCAACGCGCAACAGGCCCGCGCGCAACCGGGCAACTCGTCTCACCCCGCAGCAAATCAGGTCGCCTGGGCGGGCAACCCGCCAGCATCACCATTCGTCCCATCGTCCACAGCGAGATGCGCCCAGGCTCCATCGCGCTCGTGCGCCTCGTCAGCACAGCGGACAACAAAGAAGCCACCTTTACTATCATGCGCGACAACGACCTCGAACACGTCATTACCTCGGTTGAACTGGGACAGGAGACGCGCCAGAAGCGTATCGTCAGCCTGACAACGCACCATAAAGAAAGCGACCTGCTGCGCGAAGAACTGGAAATCACCGGCCACGATTACTCGTTTGAACAAACCCTACAGGAGATTGCCAATCTGTTAGACGCCGAACAATAGACACCTTGTAGGGACGCGATTTATCGCGTCCGCTAACTGCGTTGACTGCGAGCGGACGCTAACTGCGTTGACTGCGAGCGGACGCTAACTGCGTTGACTGCGAGCGGACGCTAACTGCGTTGACTGCGAGCGGACGCGATAAATCGCGTCCCTACGTAAATCGTTCGACAAACGGAGAAGTGTATGCATATTGCCATTTATCCTGATCTCGATACCATCAGCCAGCACGCGGCTGCCTGTATAACGCGCATTGCTCGCGAAGCCATCGCCACACGCGGGCGTTTCACCTTCGCGCTATCTGGCGGCAACACCCCCAAAAAGCTATATAGCCTGCTGGCGAGCGAGCCGTACACCAGCCAGATCGACTGGCAACTCGTCCATATTTTCTGGAGCGACGAACGCTGCGTGCCGCCCGGTGACCCTGAAAGCAATTACCACATGGCGCAGGAAGTTCTCCTGAGTCGCGTATCCATAGCGGTCGCCCAGGTGCATCGTATGCCCGCCGACCGCGACGACCGCGACGCCGCATCGCTGGACTACACGCGAGAAATGCAGCGCGTCTTCGGCACCAACGGCATACCGGAATTCGATCTCCTCCAGCTTGGCATGGGGCCAGAGGGTCACACCGCCTCGCTCTTCCCGCACCAGCCATCGCTGCATGAGACGCAGCGATTAGTCATGCCCGTCTCCGTTCCCAAGCCGCCGCCTGATCGCCTGACCTTCACCCCGCCCATCCTGAATGCTGCTCGCAACGTGCTCTTCCTGGCAACGGGCGCGGACAAAGTAGACGCGCTGCGTGCCGTGATCGAAGGTCCACCCAACCCGGACGAATATCCTGCCCAGATAGTGCGCCCGCCCAATGGCGAGGTCACATGGATGGTCGATAGCGCCATTGCGCAAAAGATACATGTACAATCTTGAGAGGTTTTCTATGACAGGTATTGTTCCATCAATCCTTTCCGCCGACTTCACCCGCCTCGGCGAACAGGTACGCGAGGCCGAGGCGGGCGGCGGCCAGCGCGTCCAGGTCGATATCATGGACGGCCATTTCGTCCCCAACATCACCATGGGGCCGATAGTCGTCGAAGCCGTGCGCCGCTGCGCCACCCTTCCTATCGAAGCTCACCTCATGATTACCAATCCCGAACAATACATCGAAGATTTCGCAAAAGCGGGAGCCGACGTGATTATCGTCCACCAGGAAGTTTGCCCGCACCTGCACCGCGTCATCCAGCAGATTCGAGCGACCGGCAAAATGGCCGCTGTAGCCCTCAATCCATCAACACCCATCATCCTGCTCGAAAACATCCTTGCCTTAATCGACATGGTACTCATTATGACCGTCAACCCCGGTTTCGGCGGCCAGGATTTCATCCCCGAAATGCTTCCCAAAATCGCCCGCCTGCGCCAGGTGATTACCGAACGCGGCCTGCGCTGTGATATCGAAGTCGATGGTGGCATTCACGAGGCAACCGCCCCACTGGTCGTCAAGGCCGGGGCCAATCTGCTGGTTGCTGGATCGGCTGTCTACAATTCACATGAAAGCGTCGCGCAGGCCATAGCGCGCCTAAAAAACGCGCTTGCGTAATCTCTAAAAGAGACCTGGGGGCAGAAAAACAATGAAACCAATAACTATCACCATCGCCACAAAGAAGAAAGACCAGGTCGTAGACATCACCGAGACCATCGAAACGCACCTGCGCAATCGACCGGAAACAGATGGCGTCTGCGTCGTCTTCGCCGCCCACACCACCTGCGCCCTCACCACCGCCGACTTAGACCCCGGCACCGACCAGGATTTGCTCAACGCCTTGCGCCATCTGCTCCCCTGGCTCTCCTACCTCCACCCCCACGACCCCTTTCACGCCCCCGATCATCTTCTTTCCTCGATCATCGGCCCATCTGTAACAATTCCCTACCAGAACCGCAAGCTGCTGCTGGGTGCCTGGCAGCGTGTCATACTCGTCGAACTGGACGGACCGAGACAGAGGATTGTGCATATTTCGTGTATGTGAAGGATGTGCCACATGACCACAGGTGACATACTCGGCCTCATCTTCTCCTACGTTTTCGCCTTCGGAATGCTGCTGCTCGTCGAGGCCATCCGGCGTTGGAGAAACTACCCGACCGAGTTCACGCGCAAACTCGTGCATATCGGCGCGGGCATGTGGATATGGGTCATCCTGCTGCTCTTCGACCACTGGCAACTTGCCATCATCCCGACCGCTACCTTCATTCTCTTCAACGCGCTTTTCCTGCGCTACCACATTTTCAGCGCCATGGACCCCGCAGAGGGAGCGACACGCGGCACCGTCTACTTTGCCTTCTCTTGCACCTTGCTGCTTTTCATCTTTCACCCAGGCTGGGAACAGGGCTTCCCACGCGGCTTTGAATATTACGCCATGGCCGGTATCATGGCGATGACGTGGGGTGATGCCTTCGCCGCCATCACCGGCAAACGCTTTGGCAAACACAGCTACAAGGTCCCAGGCAGAAAAAACCATAAGCGCACGCTCGAAGGCTCGCTGGCCTGTTTCGTCTTCACCTTCGCCGCCGTCTCCATCACGCTCGCCATTCTGTCACCGCTTACCCTCACGCTCATCCTGATTGGCGGCCTCATCGCCGCTATCGTAGCGACGCTGCTCGAAGCCATCTCGCCCTATGGATCGGACAATTTGACGGTGCCAATTGCAGTTGCTATAGTATTATTCTGGCTGGGGTTATAAAAAAGGACGCGACAAATCGCGTCCTTACACATCACCTGATAGAATACATGCATCTATTCTTTAGGTCAGGCGGCAACCAGGTCGAGCAGCAAGCGCGCCGCATCCTCATCAGGAGCCTTCACAATCTGCCCCATCAGCAAATTGAGTTTCTCGGGTTTGCTGATTTGAGCCACCGTTTGTTGTGCCACCTCGGTCAGATCAGGAAAGCGTAGTCTCACTGTGGTGATGATAGCATTGCGTAATCCTTCTGCCAGGCCCTCGGTTCTCCCTTTGGCTTCGCTCTCTTTGCGAATCTTTCTCATCTTGGGGTCTTTTTCCATCAAGTCGTCCCACATGTTCAATCGCTCCTGAATCTCGCGCTTATCCGCGCGCGGCAAAGTCTTGACTCTCCGTATGACGATACCCATCCATCTAAGTTCTTGTGCCAATTTGATATCATCACCCTGATAATATTCTACCATCTCATCGATAGCTTTGTGAAGCAAGGGCGCATTGGCTCCCTCCATCGTGGGAAGTAAAGCATACATAACTACGGCATGTTCATTCACATACTGTTCAGCTTTAGCTTGCCACAGGGGAAAGACCCGGAAATGGAACGTCAGTATCTCACCATCTTCATCTACTTCTCGCAAAGGAGACGCAACCATCTTCGTTGGAAAAGGATAGACGATGACCGATTTTACTGGTAGCTTATACTTGCGATACAAGTAAGCATGGTAGTCGAGCAGGCGAGTGGCCATATCATTGTTTGGGCCAGACTCGAACTCCAGATGCGCAATTTTTTTGCGTCCTTTCTGCTTGACCAGGTAGACGCGATCAACTCGTAGTGGGGTTCTGACTATTTCGACATTGAGTGTCTCCAGGTATTCGACACCGGGGACGAGGTAAGGAAGCATCTGCTTTTCCTGTCCCTCCAACAGTGATTTCAGGAGATTATCATATGGCTGTTGTTGCTCTTGCGAAGCTTCATCAGTTATCTTCTTTGCCATGCCTTTGAACGCCCTTTCCACGTATTTTCCGCATAATAACATGTATAAGTTGGTAGCGCAAGAGATCGGATGGTAACGTTCCACCACCTATCGGGGTTGAAGGGCCTATACGTGTAGGGTACGGGCGACCCTTGCGGTCGCCCTGGCTCACGCAGGCGATACGGCACATGTAGGGTACGGGCGACCCTTGCGAGGGTACGGGCGACCCTTGCGGTCGCCCTGGCTCACGCAGGCGATACCCGCACGTGTGCCATAATAAAACAGCAACACAACTGGAAAGGCACTATAGCACATGCATGACGATATTACCGACGTTCCCGGCATACGTGTCGGGCAGAACACCAATCTCGAAGCAGGCACGGGCTGCACCGTTATTTTGTGTGATACGCCGGCAACGGGCGGCGTCGATGTGCGTGGGGGTGCGCCGGCTACCCGCGAAACCGACTTGCTGCGCCCAATGCACCTGGTTGAAGGCATCAACGCCATCTTGCTCGCGGGGGGCAGCGCCTTCGGATTGGACGCGGCCGGTGGCGTCATGCGCTACCTGGAAGAACGAGGCGTTGGCTATGATACGGGCGTGGCGCGTGTGCCTATCGTCCCGGCAGCCGCCATTTTTGACCTGGGCCTCGGCTCGGCCACTGTTCGCCCGGACGCAGCCTCCGGCTACCGCGCCTGCGAGCAGGCCAGCAGCGATGCCATTGAGCAGGGTACCGTCGGCGCGGGAACGGGCGCGACCGTGGGCAAATTGGCCGGACCTACCTTCATGATGAAAGGGGGCCTGGGTTCGGCCAGTATGACGCTTTCCGATGGCTCCATCGTCGGCGCTATCGTCATCGTCAACGCGCTTGGCGACATTGTAGACCCTCACACGCAGCAAATTATCGCCGGAGCGCGCAACCCCGACGGCAATGGCTTCATGACAGCCAATCCTTTCGGCAATACCACCATTGCCGTTGTTGCCACCAGCGCCGCCTTGACGCGAGAGCAGGCGAACAAACTGGCGCAAATGGCACACAATGGCATAGCACAGGCCATTCGTCCTGCGCATACTATGTTTGACGGTGATACTGTATTCGCGTTAGCGCTGGGGCCAACCTCGCAACAGCTTCATGACTCGCTGCGTGCCGCCATACAAATCAGTATTATCGGAGCAGCGGCAGCGACAACCTTAGCGCGCGCCATCGTCAAAGCCGTTCGTAACGCCACCACATTGCATGGCGTTCCAGCGGTCCAATCGTAGCAGCCTCCCTTGCTTATATCCCCCGATGAAGCAAAGCGCAACGGCTCATCAGGGCTGCAACATCACGAATAATACAATGCCCCCACTGACCAGCATCACGATAACACATGCCAGCATGACCAGGGCGAACGTAAGGCTACGCTGCGCCGCAGCCGTTTCCGGCAGTTTCTCGCTGGCTCGTCGTTCAAGACGCGGGGGAAGCTGACGTTTGGCGGTCATGGTCTTCAGGCCACCAGTCGCAAGATCCCAGGAATTTCCGGCAAAATCAGTGACACGTCGATGAGCATCAATCTCAGAAAGTTCTGTCGCAGGTCCCGAGTGCATCGACGGATGCGACGGCTTATAGGGATAGACCACATGAGGAGGCGTCGGTGGCAGGGGAGGAGTCTGGGGAGGAGGAGGAGTAGAGGGTATCGAGTGAGTAGGTGGATTCGAGTGTGGTCGTTGAGACAGCAATCTCGGAGATTGAGCATCAGGTGTTGGAAACGTCACAATTTTCTCCACTCAAGGGACCGAAGTCCAACCGCTTCACAAAAGAACAACCTACAGGAAACGCGCTACAGCAGAAACTCTAGTATCATATCTTCTATTGTATTCAACGCACGAGAAGAAACAAGGGAACTATGACTTATGGGTTTCTAATAATCCCAACAGCGCATTCAACATTCGCGCGGTTGCTCCCCAGACACGGGACGCGCCGTAATCATAAAAATACACCGTGCGCGCCAGCCCATCGCGCCTCCACACCTCCGTATGAGCAATGGCAGGGTCAGCCAGGCCGCGCAAAGGCAGCAATAACAGATCAGCCACTTCACCTGCTTCCAGGCGCAATTCACCCGGTCCCTGTGGCAAATAGGCCACCACAGGCATAATTAAAAAATTACTCACCACCGTGAAAACCGGCTGCATAACGCCCAGCACCTCCGCCCTGGCGGGATGCAGGCCAATCTCCTCCTGCGCCTCGCGCAAAGCCGCCCGCACAGGCGATTCATCCGTCGCGTCAATCGCGCCCCCTGGGAAAGCAATCTCCCCACTATGCGAGCGCAGCGTGCTGGCGCGGCGAATAAAGATCAGCGTGGCTTCCCCCTCCTGCTCGAAAAGCCCGATCAAAACCGCCGCTTTACGCGCATTGGGACGCTGGCCCTCAAGTGCATCGCGCAGCGCACCGGCGCGTTCGACCGGCTCCAGACGCGCCCGCAGAGCCATCACCACCTGCTGTATATTACTCAAATCCATGCATGTATTGTAGCATAAAACAGAATACACACCCGATGCAATACGATCAGGAGGACGGCTGAGCCGTCCTCCTGATCGTATTGCATCGGGTGTGTATTGGTATCTCTTGCATCTATGTGATACAATATGGCAGATCAACGAACATCGGAGCAAACTGTTAAATTGGGTGTGTATTAGCTTGCATTCACGGAAGGCTTTTGGTATAATAAGAGCATCGAGTGGGGGTATACTGTCCTCAGGCTCTTGTTATGTCTGTATTACGGCTTACCAGTCGGCGTGCAGTGTTTCGTAGGACCGTTTTTAAGACACCGTTGTCGAGCGAATATTGGTCTTCTCAGCTTGAGCGCAAGCCGGCTGAGATTAAAAACGCGCAAGCGATGCTAGCCTGAACAGCCTCCTCCGATAAACCCATGTCCAGTGTCACACCCCCAGGGTCCCGGTGCATAACCAATTCGTCCTCCTGGGCTTCAGAAGCTGAAAGGGAGTGAAACGCATCGCGCATCCACCAGGTACAGGAATACGTGCAATGGACGGGAAATAACTGTGGATCGAAGGGGGTATTTTACCCATGCAAGTTCAAAAGCACGGCGACCTTTCGACAATGCCAGCGGCAAATCTTAAAAGCGGACGGGTACAGACAATGTACGAAGGAAACGACCCACAAGGGATTAACAACACAGGCCCCGAAGAAATGAACGACTTCAATGAAATGGAAGCGTTGCTCGCGGCATCCACCACTCCCATCAATATCAAGCGCGGCGATGTAGTCGATGGCGTAATCGTGCGTATTGACCAGGATGAAATCCTGGTCGATATTGGTCTCAAGTCCGAAGGCGTGCTTTCTACACGCGAGTTACCCGCGAGTGGTGATTGGTCCTTTGAAAATCTTCACCTCAACGACAAAGTACTGGTGTACATCATCCAGCCGGAAACACCGGATGGACACGCGCTTCTCTCTCTTAAACGGGCCAACGCTGAACGCCAGTGGCGCGTCGCTGAAGAGCAGTATAAGAACAACGAACTGCTACAGGCTAAAGTCATCGACTACAACAAGGGGGGCCTGATTGTCGATGTCGCCAGCATCCGCGGCTTCGTCCCCATCTCCCAGATTCTCAACCTCAAACGCGAGGAAGTCGCCCAGGGTGGCGATAACCAGGAGACGGCGGCCAAGCTCGCCAGTATGAAAGACAAAGTGCTCCAACTCAAGATCATCGAGATCAATCGCGCGCGCAACCGCCTCATCCTCTCCGAACGCCTGGCCAACCAGGAATGGAGACAGCGCCGCCGCGAAGAACTGCTCGACGAATTGAAGCCCGGCGAAGTGCGCACCGGCATCGTCAGCAATCTCGCCAACTTCGGCGCCTTTGTAGACCTGGGAGGCGCAGACGGACTGGTGCATATCAGCCAGCTCGCCTGGAGCCGCGTGAATCATCCCAGCGAAGTGCTCAAAGTCGGCCAGGAAGTTGAAGTCCAGGTCCTCAGTGTCGATAAAGAGAAGAAGAAAATCGCTCTCTCCATCAAACGGGCCGAAGTTGATCCCTGGACAACCGTGGAACAGCGCTACTTCCCCGGCCAGGTCGTCACCGGCACCATCACTAAGATCGCGCCTTTCGGGGCCTTCGCTCGTATCGAAGATGGCATCGAGGGACTTATTCACCAATCCGAACTTTCGCCCGGCATGGACCCCCGTTCCAACCTGCGCGAAGGTCAGGAGTTACAACTGCGTATCCTGCGCATCGACGCCGAACGCCGCCGTCTGGGGCTCAGCCTGCGACAGGCCGACGAAGTCGATACCCGGGAAGCTTCCGAAACTCCTTCACCAGACACTGGCACAAATGCCTCGACTGGTGATATGATGTCATTAGAGCAACCCGCTCCACGCGGCGAGGAATCGCAAAACGCGCAGGAGAAGGAAGGTGGCTCGCCACGCCGGGAAGGCAAAGGCGAACGCCGGGATCGCTCCGAACGGCCTGGCGAACATGCGTTGTTGAATAACATCACTCTTGGCGACGATGGTGAGACCACAGCAATGGCTGAAGCTTTCAAAGCAGCGGCTCGCCAGCGTACTAAGGATGAACCGGAGGCAACTGAGGAGTAGTTCTTTTCGCAAATCAATTTGAACTTGAACAGCTTAACCGACGACCTCCCGACTGCGCGCATACTCATGAGCGACAGTCAGGAGGTCGATTGTTTCAGGATAGAAGTGCGTTAGTCGTTACTACAAGATGGGAGGGACACAGTTTTGTTTACCTTGACGCTACTAAATGCGTGTTGTAAGATGAGATATGCTGTTTACCTGAGCATCACAGAGGGCGCGGTTCCACTCTCTGCCATTGAAAGGGGGGTGAATACAGGTGAACGATCGAGATAGGTTTGACAGGTTTACCGAACGAGCCAGGAAAGTGTTGAGCCTGGCCCAGGAAGAAGCGCAGCGCTTCCAGCACAATTACATTGGCACCGAGCATTTACTGCTTGGCCTTGTGCGTGAGGGAGAAGGCGTTGCCGCCAAAGTATTAAGTAATCTGGGCGTTGAATTGAACAAGGTTCGCAGCGCCGTTGAATTTATTATTGGACGTGGAGACCGCATCGTGCTGGGCGAAATCGGTTTGACTCCACGCGCCAAAAAGGTGATCGAGCTGGCCGTTGATGAAGCTCGTCGTCTGAATCATCACTATATCGGAACAGAACATCTCTTGCTCGGCCTGGTGCGTGAGGGCGAAGGCATCGCCGCCGGCGTGCTGGAAAGCCTCGGTGTCAACCTTGAAAAGGTGCGCACCCAGACTATTCAGGTGCTCAGCCAGTCCGGCGCGTCACACGAACGCGACGCCAAACACTCCAAAACACCCACCATCGACCAGATGGGCATCGATCTGACCGCCGCTGCCCGCGCCGGTACCCTTGATCCCGTCATCGGACGACATCAAGAGATCGAGCGCGTCATCCAGATCCTTTCACGACGCACCAAGAACAACCCCGCCCTCATCGGTGAGCCTGGCGTTGGCAAAAGCGCGATCGTCGAAGGACTGGCCCAGCGTCTCGTCGCTGGCGAAGTGCCCGAAACACTCGTGGGGAAGCGCTTGCTCACCCTCGATGTCGGCTCTCTGGTCGCTGGCACCAAGTATCGCGGCGAGTTTGAAGAGCGCCTGAAAAAGATTATCGAAGAGATCCGTAGCAGCCGCGACTGCATCATCTTCATCGACGAAGTGCATACCCTCGTTGGCGCGGGCGCTGCCGAAGGCGCGGTTGACGCCGCCAACATCCTCAAACCAGCCCTGGCGCGCGGCGAACTCCAGTGCATCGGCGCTACCACCCTGGACGAGTACCGCAAGTACATCGAACGCGACGCCGCCCTGCAGCGCCGCTTCCAGGAAGTGATCGTGCGCGAACCCAGCATCGAGGAGACACTTGAAATCCTCAAGGGCATTCGCGAACGCTACGAAGCGCACCACCGCCTGACCATCACCGACGAGGCCCTCAAGGCCGCCGCCGAAATGGCTAGCCGCTACATCACCGATCGCTTCATGCCTGACAAGGCCATTGACCTGATCGACGAAGCAGCCAGCCGCGTGCGTATGCAGAACTCCCTCGCTCCTCTCAACCTCAAAGAGGCCATGAAGGGTCTGGAGTCCGTGCTGCGCGAAAAGGAACAGGCCATTCAGCAGCAAGAGTACGAACTGGCAGCTGAATTGCGCGACCGCGAGGTCAAACTGCGTGACCGCATCACCAGGCTGGAATCGGGCTGGCACCGCGAACGCGGCAGCGAGAAACCCTCCGTTGGTGAAGAGGAAATCGCCCAGATCGTCTCGATGTGGACCGGTATCCCCGTCATGCGTATCGCCCAGGAAGAGTCTCAGCGCCTCCTCCAGATGGAAGAAGCTTTGCACTCCCGCGTCATCGCGCAGAACGAAGCCATCGAGAAAATCGCCCGTGCCGTGCGCCGCGCCCGCGCCGGTCTGAAAGACCCCAAACGTCCCATCGGCTCCTTCATCTTCATGGGACCCACAGGCGTTGGTAAGACCGAGCTGGCAAAGGCTTTGGCCGAATTCATGTTCGGCAGCGAAGAAGCCCTGATCAAGATCGATATGTCTGAGTTCATGGAGCGTCACTCGGCAGCACGCCTGGTGGGTGCCCCTCCCGGATATGTCGGCTACGAAGAGGGCGGACAGCTCACCGAAGCGGTACGCCGCAAATCGTACAGCGTCATCCTGCTGGACGAAATCGAAAAGGCGCACCCCGACGTGTTCAACATGCTGCTCCAGATTCTGGAGGACGGCAAGTTGACCGACGCCAAAGGCCGCACGGTGGACTTCCGCAACACCGTTGTGATTATGACCTCCAACGTCGGCGCGGCCCTGCTGAACAAGGAAGCCTCTATCGGCTTCAAACAGTCGAAGGACAAGGCCAGGGCCAACTCCAACGAGTACGAAGCCATGAAGAGCAAGGTGCTGGGCGAACTCAAGAACACCTTCAAACCGGAGTGCTTGAACCGTATCGACGAAGACATCGTCTTCCATTCGCTGCGCATCGAGGAAATGTACTCCATCATTGACCTGCTCTTGAACCGCGTGCGAGCGCAGTTGACCGAGCAGCAGTTGGAGCTGATTGTTCCCCAGCCCACGAAAGACTTCCTGATCGAAAAAGGCTTCGACCCCCAGTACGGCGCGCGTCCGCTGCGCCGCACCATCCAGCGCATGGTCGAAGACCCCCTGGCCGAAGGACTGCTGGAAGGCAAGTTCCGCCCCGGCGACCTGGTTGAAGCGATAGTAGTCGACGACGACCTGCTGCTGCAAGTGCGCAACCGTATCGAACAGTTGCCCGCTCCCGGCATTCCGGTCGCACCCGAAGCTGCGCTCTCCGCCGGTGGCGACGGCGGCAGTAGCGAAGCGCAGGGATAACGAAGCAACAATGGACAGAGGGCGGGCGGGGCATGCCCCGCCCGCCCTCTGTCATCCTGAGCGCAGCGAAGGATCTCTCTTCGGGCATGGCGTAGATCCTTCGCTGCGCTCAGGATGACAGCTGTCCTGAAATTCACGCCTCTGGGGCTTGCCCCCGCCCTGGTCACTCTACCAGGCGGGGCTTCGCCGCTCTCGCGGCCCCCGCCCTGGTCGCTCTACCGCATAATTCATTCTATTGGATATCATATGCCTAAATTACGCACAAAATATATCTGCCAGCAATGCGGCGGGGAACAGAGCAAATGGGTAGGGAAATGCCCCGATTGCGGCGCGTGGAACACCCTCGAAGAAGTGGCAGACGTGCCACAGCACCCGACCCGGCAGCGACGGCAAACACTCATGGGCAACTCCTCCTCTATCGCCCAGGGCACACATATACCGGTTGTGCTGCCAGAAATCCAACCACTCGCCCAGGAGCGCATCTCGGTAGGCTACGAGGAGATGAACCGCGTGCTTGGCGGCGGCCTTGTGGCGGGATCGCTCACACTGATCGGCGGAGAACCGGGCATTGGTAAGTCTACCTTGCTTTTGCAGGTGGCAGGCTATGTCGCTCGAACGGCCGGGCCGGTGTTATACGTCTCCGGCGAGGAATCCATCGAACAGGTCAAGATGCGCGCCGAACGGCTCGACATTAGCGGCGAGCGTCTGTACCTGCTTTCTTCAATTGAGATGGAAGTCATCATAGATGCCGCCAACCGCATGAAACCAGCCCTGGTCATTGTCGATTCCATCCAGACAACCCTCGCCGCCCAGATCACATCCGCGCCCGGCAGCATCAGCCAGGTGCGCGAATGTACCATGCAATTGATGCAGCTTGCCAAAAACACGCACACCCCCGTATTTATCATTGGACATATCACCAAAGAAGGCACTGTCGCCGGGCCAAAAGCTCTGGAACATATCGCGGATGCCGTGCTCTATCTCGAGGGCGAACGCTACCATACGTACCGCCTGCTGCGCGGCGTCAAAAATCGTTTCGGAGCCACGCACGAAGTCGGCGTCTTCGAGATGCATGGTGAAGGGTTGCTCGAAGTTGCCAACCCCTCGGCCATCTTTCTGGCCGACCGCGCCGCCGGAGCCACCGGTTCCGCCGTTGTCGTCAGCATGGAAGGAACGCGCCCCATTCTCGTCGAAGTGCAGGCCCTCGTCATCCCCAGCAATTTCGGCAACCCACGCTGCACCACCAACGGCATCGAGTATAGCCGCCTCATGATGCTGCTGGCCGTCCTCACCAAACGGGTCGGCCTGGCCGTCAACAATCACGACGTATACGCCAACGTCGTCGGCGGCTTCACCCTCGAAGAACCCGCCATCGACCTGGGAATCGCGACAGCCATAGCATCCAGCTATCGCGAGAAAAACGTCGCCCCCGACATAGCTCTCATCGGCGAGGTCGGCCTCTCCGGCGAACTACGCGCTGTCAACCGCCTCGCCATGCGCATTCGAGAAGCCGCCAAACTCGGCTTCAAACGCTGCATCGTCCCCAAAGCAGGCGGCGGCTCCAAAGTAAGCGCGGAACTGGCAAACGCCGGACTCCCTTCCGATTTCAAAATCGCCACCGCCAGCACCCTCGCCGTGGCCCTCGAAATCGCGCTTCATGCATAGCGGAAGTACCCGTTCATTGTAGTGGCGGCGGCAGGGTGGATGCGGGGTGAGGACCCTTAATAAGGCTTTGCTCAGGAATACGCAGAGAAGAGGCAAGCGCAAATATTCTCATAACAAGCGCGTTGATGGCATTTCTTCAAAAGTTGCTTGCAGCCATAATTCTAAATGCAAAACTGCGTCAAGCCACGGCAAGATTTCATCTGCCCCAGAAATATTCTCGTCGGAAATCACCCGCCACGTTGCTTCTCTAAACTTTTCGGCCTTAATGATGCCAAATTCGACCGCCAGAGATTGTCGCGATTGAGCGAATACTTGCGGAAGATAGGCTTTCAGTCTCCGCACCACTGGACTTCCATAGGTAGCTTTGACCTGTGACTCAAGTATCTCGGGTGGTACTATGCCTTTTAGCCCCTTGCGTTGAAGAACTTTACGGGAACCATAATGGCTGATTTTGCCATCATGATACTCGAATTTAAACTCTGGCGGAACACTTAAACCAAAGTCAAGCAGGCGTCGATCAAGGTAGGGATGACGAACTTCAACGTCAACAGGTATTCCTTGCCAGATATGGTTCGGGGGAAAAAGCAATTCATGCTCCAACCGTTGAGACCAGCACTCTAGCGAATTATTTTTGAGAAGCATATCCCTTTGGTGCCGCAGAAGAGAATTTAAAGAGGACACAAACGTATCTGAAAAAATGTCAGGATAGATTTTCTTGTAAACATGGTCGTAATACTGTCTAACATATGCTCGATGAGAAATCCCAAATGGTAGAAGAGGAAGAATTGCATAGTCAAACAGGTAATGGGCTAACAACCATGGATGACCGCGCGAACAGAGGATAGAGAGAGCCTGCTTAATATATTTCCAGTTTCTTCCCTTAAAAGCCGAATCCCATATGACATCTGTACCCTCAAGGTAGTAATCCGCTCCCTCTCCAGTAAGCAGTAATTTACATCCATCACTCAACGCTTTTTGATTTAATGCAACATAACTTTCTGGAAGATTCATCACGCAGGGCCGCGCAATAGACCTGTATATTTTGAATGATCCCTTTTCCAGTGGCCCGTTTAGATCATCGGCTTCAATAATGTGTCCTGTAATTGATGGATACCTTTGCAAAATGCGCCGAACTTTATCGACATCATCCTGAGATTCCTTGAAATCGTAGACCAATGTATAGGTATGGAATGGATGGTTGGCCCGCCCACCTTTTTGCAGAATATCTTGAGCGACAAATGCCGGTGAACCAGAATCAATGCCGCCAGATAAATCAGCTCCCACAGGATAAAGTGTATCAAGGTGGTTAGTGACTATCTCATAAAATACCTTCTGAAAATGTGTAGCATATTCTTCGGAAGAAAGCTGGTTGCGTTCGAGCCTTTGCGGAGGCTCCCAATACTTCAGCCATCTCGCCATACCATCACGGTTGATGACAAGAGAATGCGCATGAGGAAAGAGTTTGACTCCGGCAAAGAAAGTTGTATCAGGGTCCAGCCACCCTTCATCTATCACCTGAACAGGCGACAAAAACTCTACAATTTTATTTCTCTGGATAGTCGGTGACAGACTGGCTCCCGCTAAAACCTGGCGGATATCCGCCCCAAAAACAAACGCATTAGACCCATGATGATAATAAAGAGTTCGTAAACCGAGATGGTCTGTCGAGAAAAGCGCTCGCTGGAGATCATTGTCAATAAGCACACAGGTAAAAGCGCCTGACATATGGCTGGCAAATGCAATATTCCATTTCTGATATGCTCTAAGGACCAGTCTGGCATAGGAACAGTCTGCTTCCTCCTCTAACTGCCGCAGAAGTGATCGTCTATTGTCAATCCGACCTTCAAAACAGACAGTTATATTACCTTCAGTGAGCAGACATATTCCTTCATAACCCGTTGAGTTGTACCCGGCCTGAGCAACACAATACCAATCGCCTGCGTAGACAACAGGAGGCGAAGAGGAACGAAAGTACTGCGTCATCACGCTGAGACGATCAGGGTCTACTGTGCGGGAATTGAGCGACAGAATACCACAGATGCCAGCGATCATGAATACAACTCAAAAACGTGGCTCATCATCGAAGCTTATTGAGAAACTGCGCCCGATGGTCTTTTTCTGCTCTTAGGAGTTTTATTGGATTTGCCTGATTGTAAGGTTGAGACTTCAAATAAAGCTTTATACTTAGGCGGTGCGCCTTTGTCACCTTTCCCATAATCTCCATCACCTGGATGAGCCTTTTTAGACATAACTGCCTTCCTCTCTGTTTACTAGAGATTTCAATAATCTGACTCTACTTCCTGTATGTAAAGACTAACATATTACACAAGGTATTACAAGAGCCTCAACGAAGATTATGCTTTATTGACGGGACGAAAAGAGAATGATATGCTGGGAAAAAGCTTTTACAAGGACGAATTCAATGGAAAACCAATCCTCTCATGAGATCAGTGTATCTGATGAAAATCTTCTGAAATTAGCGCGTGAGCTAGCTCAGACCTGGGGTACAGATTATCACCGCATTCGTGCGCTCATTTGCCAGTTGGCCGATGGAGAATGGCGCTCGGTCAGTGACCTGATCTCTCTCAGTGCGATCTCGCACTGGAATATTACGCATCTTTTGCAACAGTTTGACGCCTGGATTGAACAGAAAGAAGACCAGGTACGGTTCCGCAGCGAATATATCGCTATGATAGCAAACGTCTTTGATTGCGCCAGCATACCCGGCGAATTGTTCTTACCTCCTTATGAGGTGGCAGCCCGAGCAGGTGAGGCCGCCGAACGGTCTCAATCGTTCCTGCATTCGATGACGCGGCTGGTAAAAGAGCTTCCCATCAGTCCCGTGAGACACCTCGATCATGTCTCAGCGACACCCCTTACGTGTATCCGGCGGGCGCTTTTCCTGACGAAGAATTATGAACTGGCGGGCGCGAAGATTCTCTTTCTGGGCGATCATGACCTTACCTCGCTTGCCCTTGCTCTTGTCCGTCCAGATGTTGAAATGACGGTGGTGGATGTTGACGAGCGTATTCTGGGTTATATCAGTGATATAGCGCTTCGTCATGGCTGGAAAATACGTACTGTTTTTGCTGACTTTCGTATTGAGTTACCGAGAAGCCTGATCGAGTCCTTTGACCTGGTTTTCACCGACCCTCCTTATACCCCCGATGGAATGAGTCTCTTTCTCAAGCGTGGTATCGAGAGCTTAAAGGACGCTGGCTATGCACGGTTACTTTTCTGTTATGGGTTTAGTGAGCGCCATCCCGCGTTAGCATATAAAGTACAATCGGCTGTTTACGATTTGCGTCTGGTAACAGAAGCCATTCTCCCTCAATTTAACAGGTATACTGGCGCTCACGCTATTGCCAGCAGCGCGGCATTATATATTTGTCGCCCCACACGGAGAAGTTTGCCTGCCGCCGAAGCGGTAAAAGTAGACCCACGTATTTATACGCAGGGAAAGAACGCCGAAGAGGCTGCCATTGAAACATTACCAGTCAGCGCAGTCGATAAGGTAAAAAGCTCGTTGACGGAGTACAAGGATGAGGAGGTGACTCTGGTTGGTGATGGCTGGCCTAAAGATATGCCGAAGCTGGCAACAAAGACATCGCTTACAGGGTATCTGCATAGCATGTATAATACACGCGGCACATCATCCGGCATAGTCGCTATTAACCTTTACCCCCATTACAATACCTACCTGGTGCGAGTGCTGCTGGTTGCTGCCAGCGAGCATATATTCATATCTGTCGCAGATGATATCATGCGCTCCATTTTCAACCAGGAAAAAAACGACCCGATCAGAACGCTGATCGAAAGCAAATTCCAGGTCATCTCTGTCGAGCGAGGCAATGCCGGACATCCAGCTATCATGAAGTTGAAGCAACTACCTTCTCCTGAAGCTGATGGGTTAAGTTACATCTTGCGCTACCTCGTCGATCACCGTCACGCGAAACTGGTAAATGCGTGGCGCGAGGCGTTGATCTCCTGGTTTAATCGTCAAGGACAGAGTATATCTAAGAACCAGGCCCGCCAGCAACTAGAGCAAAGCAAGTTAGCTCAAATACACTCTGAAAGTTATCTGTCCGAGCTATGTTTGAACGATCTTAGAACCCTCGTAAATGATGTTTCATCACAATAGAAAAACTCAACGCGGGCGAATGAAAGGTTCATTTGCCAACCCGTACCCCCATGTAGTATCGTATCAGAAGACAACGTTATACGACCCATCTTCAGGGAAACGGATCAAGGAGTATATTTTCATGTCCATCCAATCGATCAACCCCGCTACAGAAGAAGTTTTGAACACCTTTGAGCCATACAGCGCCGCGCAAATAGAGCAGGCCCTCGCGGAAGCGCGTGCCGCCTTCCTCAGCTGGCGCGACACATCATTCGCGGAACGCAGCGCGTTATTTCACAAACTGGCAAACTACCTGCGCGACCGTAAAGAACACCTCGGTCGCCTGGCAACCCTCGAAATGGGCAAACCCATCGCCGAGGCCATCGCCGAAATCGAAAAATGCGCCTGGAACTGTGACTTCTACGCCGGCAGCGCCGAAAAATTCCTCGCCGACGAGCCGGTAACCACCACCGCCACCAGCAGTTATATCGAATACCAGCCGTTAGGCGTAGTACTGGCCCTCATGCCCTGGAACTACCCGTACTGGCAGGTTATCCGCTTTGCCGCGCCCGCCTTGATGGCCGGCAACACAGCAGTCCTGAAACACGCTTCTAATGTATCAATGTGCGCCCTCGAAATTGAGCACATCTTCAAAGCCTGCGGCTTCCCGCAGGGCGTATTT
>DAHVFL010000060.1 GCA_027316975.1 Chloroflexota bacterium
GCCCAAAATATACCAACAGCGTCTGCCAGTTGATATGATAATAGACCAGGAAAGGCGTGAGTTGCAGCGAAAAAAGAAAGCCAAGCGCCAGACCCGCAGCCAGATATAGCCCCACGCGACCAGTCCCCATGAGTTGCTCGCCGCCCCGCAGCTTCACCATCAGCATCGCTCGCCATATCATCTGCCCCATCACGGCCACAACAAGCCCGCACAGTACCAGTGAGCCGGCGACCCCGACCAGGATCAATCCCGGCAGCGACAGTCTGGTCAAGTTCAACGCCGAAAACAGTGCCAGTGCGGTAAAATAGGACGTGGGCAGGCTCAGGCTGGCCGTAATGCCCGTCGCCAGCGCCTCCCAGGGCCGCAGACGAAATAGCCGCCCCGGCTCCTGCACGTTCAGCGCTCGCTCGTCAGGATAATCGCTCAGCGCCACCTGCCACCACGCGCGCCGCCCCGTATCCAGCTTCCGCAGCGCAGCCGCCAGCGCGGCGTCTGTGCTAGACCAGTAGCTGGCCTGCACATCAGCCGCCTCTTCCCGCGACCGTAGCACTGCCCGGTAGAGCAGCCAGACCAGGCTAGCCATCACTAGCGTCCCCCAGAACTGGCTCAGCACAAACTCCACCTTCGCCAGCGGAGCCAGGCTCGTAGGAGCAAACGCCAGCGACCAGAGCGTAAAGCCCAGAAACGGCAGCAAGATCAGTAGCCCAAATGCCAGGGTCAGCGCCTGCGCAAAATATACTTTCTGCACATCTCGATGGTAAAAATGCGCCAACTCGTGTAGCACAACCGCCCGGAACGCCGCTGTATTTTGCTGGAACAGCGCGATGGCCGCGAACGGCACCATTACATATGCTTGCCCAGGCCCTCCGAACACCGACGGCAAGCTCTGCGCCATCGGCCGCCGGTTGCTCACATAGCGCAAACGTACTCCTGGCAAATAGGCTGCGCGCCCCTCCTCCAGAAACGTCACGATATGCACCTGCTCTCTGCCCCGCGCAATCGTCGCCTGCTGATACTCCTCAAGCGGTATCAGCCCGGCCCGCCAGATGTGCCAGCGCGGAGCCAACCAGTACACCAGCAATCCCAGACCCAGCAGCAATAGCAACCCGAGCAGCATCCCCAGGCTCTGCCAGCGCTCCGGTACCACACTACACGCCTGCGGCAACCCATCCGGTGCCATCGCGCTAAAATCCAGCCCTGGATTGGCTAGCGCCGTCTGCAAACAGCGCGTAAACATCCCCTGCAAAAATGTTGTCACTAGCTCAACATGCAAAATATAGATGCTGGTTGCCAGAATCGCAAACAGCAACAGTACCAGCCTGCGGTCCGTCTCCGTGCCAAAAGCCCCCAGATCTGGTCGCCGCTCAGATGGTTGGGAAAATGCACTCACCTCCGTCTTCATTCGATCACCGGCCTGGTCGCCCATTTGCCAACGATGCTCACCGCGATCTGCTGCGCCCTGGCGTCCTCCACGCCGTATTCCAGCGCCGTCTCATAGAAAAAGGTGCGCAGTGTCTGCAAGTCCTCCCGGCTCAAATCCTGACCCCGCTCTGGCAAGGTTATCGCCTGCTTCTTGCCCTTCGCCTGCCATGGCCCGCGCGCGCGTCTAAACATCCCCGTAAACAGCGTCTTTGTCCCCGCCGCCACTGCGTCTTTTCCGCTCTGCAGCACTGCCTGTTGCAGCAGCAGCAAAATTGTCGGCGTCCAGGTGGCGATCAGTTCGCCCGCACCCATCCCCAACCCCACCTTGCCAGAGACTTTGCTTCTGAGCATTCTCTCCGAGCTTTGCACATACGCCTCTGCCATCAAGGGAAATGACGGCAGCTCTTCGGGCGCAACCTCCGCCACTACCACCCGCGCCATCTGCAAAATAAATTCCATATCAGATAACTCAGCCATAAAAACAACGATCCTTCCGCTTATCTACTACCAATGGTATATATCTCAACAATCTCAACAAATGTGAGTCCATCTATTCATAACCAATAGAGAGGGAGAAATAACAGCAGCTTTGAAGAAAAAAGTGCTCATAAATCAATTGGAGGTTGACAGTGTTTCTGCTACACTAAAAGCGGCTCACCTACAAATTCGAGGCAAGATCGTCTCGAACATTTCGCACAAAATAGAGGTTTTTTTCAGCAGGCTATGGTATACTATTCCTGAAAGTTTAGTGAGAGGAACAAGATGGGCGAGCGGCAATCCTACCTGATTATTGGCAATGGCATAGCCAGTGTAACCGCTACCGAGATACTGCGCTCGGAAGATGCAGCGGCTGAAGTCACCGTAATTTCCGATGATCTTTTTCCGGTCTTTTATCGCCCTGCTCTCAAAGATTACCTGGCTGGCCGGGTGCTGGAAGATAAGCTCTGGGCCCGCCCCAACAGCTTTTATCAGGATTCAAGCATCCGCTTCATCTCCGATCGCGTCGCCGGCATACAGGCGAGTTTGCACAGCGTGCAACTCCAGAGCGGACGGCAGATTGGCTACCAGCGCCTGCTTCTTGCGCATGGCGCGAGCGCCAGCCGCTTGAACTGTCCCGGCATGAATCTGGAGGGAGTCTATACCCTGCGCTCCATCGCGGATTATCAAGCTGTCCAGAATCGCCTCAATACGGCTCATCGTATCGTTGTAAGCGGGAGTGGCACGCTTGCCCTTGAAACAATTGAAACGCTGCGTCACCGGGGCTTCAAGGTTACACATCTCTTGCGGCGGCGCACGCTCTGGTCGGACGTACTGGATGCGACCGCCTCCGATCTCGTCTTACAACAGGAACGGCGTGACGGGGTAGATATCCGCATAGAAGAGGAGATTGCCGAAATTACAGGCGCTCAGGGGCAAGTCTCCGGCATCGTGACGAACAAAGACACGCGCATCCCCTGCGAAATCGTCATCCTCGCGATTGGGATCGAACCAAACATCGACTTCGTCAAGCAAAGCGGTATCGCCTGCGGTCGCGGGGTAAAGGTGGATGCAGCGATGCGAACTAACGCAACAGATATCTACGCCGCCGGTGATATCCTCGAAACGACCGATGCCATCACGGGGCAAACGCGCGTCATCGGGCAATGGTACCCCGCCATCCAGCAAGCTCGCGCTGCCGCGTTGAGTATGCTCGACTTACTCGATACCAGCCAGCCCTTTCGTGCCAGCACTTTTTACAACGCCTCCTTTTTATATGGTCTGGAATTTGCCTCCGTCGGCCTCACCCAACCGCCGCGTGATGCGCGAGGCAGCTTTCAGGAAATTGTCGCCGAGCCTCAACCCCGCACCTACCGTAAAGTCATCCTCAAGGATGGAGTGATCATGGGGGCCATGTCGCTGGGAGATCGCAAGGGCACGCTTCTATTCAAGCGTGCCATCGATCACGGCGTGAATCTTACCCCTGTCGCTGCTCGCCTGTTCTCCGGCGATTTCAATCTGAAAACCTGGCTGGATACACAGGGCGTACCACCCTCTATCCTCGGAGCATCTAGAGTAGGCTCAGCCGCGGTCAGGCAAGTTGCCTATGCGGAGGGAACACGCAGAGGCACGACATCAGTGCAATTGCAGCCTCCTATGGAAACCTGGCTTGTTCCTGCCAGTACGCAGAATGGAGAGCAAGCCGTTCAAGTGCCGGAAGTACGACTGAGCGAGACCAAAACTATGACCGTAGGCCGTCAAGCCGGCGTGTACCTGCGTATCGACGACGGAATGATCTCGCGCCGCCATGCCGAAATCAGCTATGTTAATACCCAGTACGTGTTACGTGACCTGGGCAGCGCTAATGGAACGTTTGTGAATGACGCCCGCCTGGAACCAGACAGCGTCCGTATCCTTCAACAGGGAGATACCCTTCACTTTGGGAAGAATGTCTCCTTGCTTCTTCAGATGCGCCCGGTGACAGCGCAGGAGAAGCTGCTGCACCAGCAAACGGGAGTGGGAATAGCGCCGGAAGTACATATGGCGAGAGGAGAAGTCGCAGAAGTTTCTTCTACCGGTGAGATGCAAGCTCGCCCAATTAACCTGGCCGGAGCCAGCCAGCTTGCCCAACCGGCAGCACGACCAGTTTTCAACGCGGATGGATCACTGGCGCTTCCCGGCGCAGCGAGTCCTGTTCCAGCCAATGTTGTCGCCGCCTTAAAAGAGTCGCCGGCGCTCATAATGGTGGCGCATGGTACTCCAGAAGTTTTCCAATTGAAACAGGGGAAGCGCATCACACTTGGTAGGGAGAGAGTGAGTGATATTGTCCTCACTGAGATGATGGCTTCGCGCAAGCACGCGGAGGTCTACCACGCCCCTGATGGTTACTATGTTCGCGATCTGGGCAGCAGCAACGGGGTGATGGTCAATCAGGCCAGGATTGACAACCCGTATCATCTGACCGATGGGGATTGTATCACCGTCGCCAATAAAACGATCTACTTTATTCAGCAGCATACCGGAAGCGCGAAGACGCCCCTCGCTGTTCCACCATCAGTTGAGTCACATCCAGGTGAGTTTCTTTGCCGCAATTGTGGAATGCAAATGAACAGCGCCGCGCGTTTCTGCCCAAATTGTGGGGCTAGCGCCAATCTCTCTATGGGAGCGTCCGTGTAACCGGACAGCCATCACGCCAGCGTGACGACAAGGAGGCAGTATGCTCTTACCATTCTCGCAGAAATCGCCTGTTCTTGTGGGCATCGAACACCGCAGGGATCTGGTGCCTTTCATCGAAGAAGAGGTGCGTTTCGAGATCGATATGTGTATCGGGTGTGACCGGTGTATGCGCGCCTGTCCGATACCTATGTCATCGAGCGTGAAAATCGCTGATCTCAATCATGCCACCATCTCGGACGAGATACTACCTCATATAGCACGTTTTACCGAAGAATGCGTCATGTGCGGTTCGTGCGTGCCGGTCTGCCCCGTTGATAATCATCGCGATCTCTTGATGCTCTCACTCAAACAACGCCTCGGTGTTTCCTGGGACGGCAACGTTGATATGAGACGTGTACTCAATTATTTACCCCCCGGCTGGGATGTGCCGCTGCTACTGGGTCGCCTGCGCGAACAGCCTATGTTCAAAGACCCACAGCTTGTGCCGGACAACTACCTGCTCCACATGGTCACCACCTCGAAAATGCTCACGCTGCAGCCAGGTGTCACGGTCTTACGCGAAGGCGAATACGGTCGCGCCCTCTATATCATCCTGGAAGGCCGCTTTGAACTCTCCTCAACGGGGCCGGATGGAGGGAGATGGCCTGTTGCAATCTTGCGCCAGGGAGAGTTTATGGGTGAGCGCGGTATGTTGACCGGGCAACAGCGTAACGCGACCGCCATCACACAAACCGCCGCCGTTGTGCTGGAGGTGCCAGAACAGGTCATACAGCGCCTGATGGAGATTGTACCTGCCGTGCGCGGTTTCTTTGAGCAGTTGAATAATGCGCGTTCGGTCCAATCTATCATGAAACGCCTGGCGCTCTTTCAGGGTATCTCCGACGCTGATTCCCAGTGGATCGCCGGTAAGATGCGGGTCAAACAGTACGACCGCGACGAACTGCTCTTCAGCGAGGATGATCAGTCAAAGCCGGAGCGGGAATCATTGCATATCCTGCTTGAAGGGTTTGTGAAGGTAGCGCGTCGCACGACGCCTGGAACGGGACGCGACAAGTCGGATGAGCGTATCATCGCCTACCGCCAGGGAGGCGATTACTTCGCGGGCGGGCTGGATATGCTCGGAGACCAGAAAGCCGTCACTGCTACCGCGATCTCTCGCGTGAGCGTCGCGGAACTTCCACGCCAGGACCTTCTGACTATCTTCTCACGCTATCCCGAAATCAACCAGCGTTTCCAGGCACGCCTGCAAGAGTACCAGGAAGCCGCTTTCGCCGCGCAAACCACCGTGTTCAACCTGTCTCCACAGGCAATTACCGGAGCTTCCCAGGTACAATCCGATGCTTCCGCCCGCGCCGGCCTGCGCGCACTAGTCGGCGGCGGCGTAATCGAGGGAACCGAGGTGCTGGTGATTGACCTCGACAAGTGCGTTCAATGCGACAAATGCGAAGATGCCTGCGAGCGGCGGCATGGACACTCGCGCATGAACCGCAAAGGCATGGTCGTCGGTAATATCAGCATCGCTACCGCCTGCCGCCAGTGCCAGGACCCGGTGTGTATGCTGTGTAGTCGCGCCGGGATCGCCCGCCACCCGAGTGGCGAGGTGTACATCACCGAGAGCTGCATCGGGTGCGGCATCTGTGCCGCGCGTTGTCCATACGATAATATTTCGATCATGACACTCAACGAAGAGCGAGAGCAACATTCAGCCTGGCAGCGCTTTAGCGGCTTCTTTACAAAGGGCGCCGGCAAGGAATATGGCCGTAAGACACTTCCCATGGCACAGGCTGTTGTAGCCTCCAGCCCATTGGACACACATCAACAAACCGGAGCCTTTGGCGAAATGCGCAAGAAATTGGCGATCAAATGCGACCTGTGCGCTGGCTACAACAATCAGGCCTGTGTGCAGGCATGTCCCACCGGCGCGGCGATTCGCGTTCAGCCCTCAGCATTCTTTGGTTCGACGGAAGAAATTCTTCGCAGGCGCGCGTACTAGGAGGAGATACTACAATGGCACCTGTAACCAAACCACCTGCTCCACAACCAACGACATCCCGGCGCGTGTGGAAAGCCCCGCTCACGAAAACCTGGTGGTACTGGCTCCTCGGATCTGTCGTCCTGTATGGGCTGGTCTTCGCCTGGTATTTCAGCGCCACCAGGCCCCCGAATGATCAGGCCGGTCCCGCCGACCCGTCAGCTACAGGAAGAACACTGCTGTCTATCGGCATCATCGCTTTTCTCATGATACTCGGCGTGGCCGCCTTTTCCCTTCGCACCCGCTTTATGAGAAATTTGCCCGGCAAGGCGCGAAGCTGGCTCTGGATGCACACCTGGTTAGGCATCGTTGCCATCTTCGTAGTGTTCCTGCACGAAAACTTCGACCACTTCCTGCGGGCCTTTCCTTTTTCTCTCGCCAGATGTTTGAACGACTCGTATATGGGTGTCGCCTCGTTCTATGCCCTGATGCTCCTGGTAGCAACTGGAATTACCGGTCGTCTCCTGGATATGTGGCAAGCACACACCATCGCCAGAGACGCGGGAACGAATGGAACTGGCATTGTGCGCGCCCTCAAAGAGCGCATCCTCGAAGTCGAGTATGGTATCGAGCGATTAAGCGCGGGTAAATCGGAGCCGTTCAAGCTCTACTGCATCCAGGCAATCGACAGCGGAAGTGAAGCTGAGCCATCGCGTATGTACGCGTTCGCGAAAATGTTTCGGCTCAAAGAGCCACAATTGCCGCCTTTTCCCACCCTCAAGCCCCAGGAACACGCTGATTTCCAGCACGCGCACCAGGCTTTGATGGACCATGCTCGCCTGCTGCAATCGCTGCGGAAGCAGCAACGCGCCCGTCTCGTGATGCGCGCCTGGCGATACATCCACATAACAATTGCCGTTTTCATGCTGGCTATCATTGCCTATCATGCCGGCATGGAAGTACTTTCGCATGTGCTGAATGTGATTCCTCCCCAACAAAATGTATGCAATTGACCCGGATATCGCCTTGTCCTCATCGAATGAGCAATTTTGCCCTTGACACATCGCTTACATACGCTGTATACTATCTATACCCCTATCAGGGGGGTATGGGTTTGAGAACGGCTACAGCTGAAGGTGAGTACTATGGTTTCGAATAAGATATCGTTTATAGATCAAAAAGTAGATGCGTCCCGACCTCCATTGGATGCGCTGGAAGAGAGCCGCGCTTTGCTGGCTCTTGAGGGGATGACCTGTGCCTCCTGCGCCATGCGTATCGAGAAAGGCCTCAAAAAGGTCCCCGGCGTCAAAGATGCCAATGTCAATTTTGCCACTGAGCAGGCCACCATCATGTATGATCCGGCTCAAACGAATGTAGAACAGATGGTGCAGAGAGTCGATGCTGTCGGGTATAAGGCAACACCGCTGGTCGTGGCAGTACCGAAACCTGTTCTGAAGGAACCTGAAACGGAATCGCACATTGTCCTCGACCTCGAAGGGATGACGTGCGCCTCCTGCGCTATGCGCATCGAGAAAGGCCTCAATAAGGTGTCAGGAGTAAGGGCGGCATCCGTGAACCTTGCTACCGAGCAAGCCACCGTTAGCTACGACCCGGCGCAGACCAACCTGGAACAGATGGTGCAGAAGGTTGAGGCGGTCGGCTACAAAGCGACACCGCAGATCGCGTCCAGGCCGGAAACGATGCCAGTTGGGAATGCAGGTGTTGCCTCTGGCATACCTGTGATGCCTGCCAGCGGCCTTTTTCAGCAGGACGAACAGAGCAAACGGAAAGCCGCCGAAATTATCCACAAACGCAATCTGCTGATCCTGGGCATCGTCTTATCGTTGCCTGTTGTGATCCTCAACATGTTTTTCATGAACCGGTTCCCAGGCGAGAACTATCTCCTGCTGGCGCTTACTACGCCTGTCTGGGCGATCGTCGGCTGGGAGTTTCACCGGGGCGCTATCAAGACCTTGCGCCACGCCAGCGCCAATATGGATACCCTCATTTCGATTGGCTCGACCGCAGCCTATGTCATGAGTGTGGTCGCGACATTCTTTCCGGGCATAGTTGGTCGCATCACCTTCTATGATACCACTGTCCTGATCGTGACGCTGATCTTTCTGGGCAAGTACCTGGAGGCGCGCGCCAAAGGACAGACCAACGATGCCATCAAGAAGCTGATCGGACTGCAGGCGCGAACCGCTCACGTCATCCGCGCCGGGCAAGAGGTAGAGCTTCCGATAGAGCAAGTGCAGGCGGGCGATGAACTGGTAGTGCGCCCTGGCGAGAAAATTCCTGCCGATGGCGTAGTCCTATCCGGCCTCTCCTCTGTAGATGAATCGATGATTACGGGTGAGAGCATCCCCGTTGAAAAAGCTGAGGGGGAGTCTTTGATCGGCGCGACCATCAACCAGCGCGGACTCCTGCGCATGCAAGCCACCAAAGTGGGCGCTGATACCGTACTTGCCAGTATCATTCGTATGGTTGAACAGGCGCAAGGCTCTAAGGCCCCCATCCAGCGATTGGCCGACATCATTTCCAGCATTTTTGTGCCGGTTGTGCTGGTAATCGCGGCGCTCACCTTCATTGCCTGGGCCATTATTGGCAATGCCACCGGCGCAGGTGCTGCGGGTATGGCCGCTGCCGGCAATTCCTGGATTGTAGCCATTGTGGCCGCCGTTGCCGTATTAGTCGTTGCCTGCCCGTGCGCGTTGGGGTTAGCCACACCAACCGCTATCATGGTCGGCACGGGTAAAGGCGCTGAACAGGGTATCCTCATCAAAGGCGGAGAAAGTCTGGAACGCATCCACGCGGTGCGCGCCGTACTGCTCGACAAAACAGGCACCATCACTAAAGGCAAACCAGAACTCACCGATGTAATACCAGTTGGTGACTGGCAAGCTGACGAGATGCTGCGTCTCGTGGCCGGGGCGGAACAAGGCTCCGAACATCCCCTGGCTTCGGCCATTGTCGAAGGAGCGAAGGCACGCGGATTGACGCTCAGCGCCTCCCTTGAAGACTTTACCTCCATTACCGGACGTGGCCTGGAAGCAACCGTCGAGGGACATAGAGTACTCGTTGGTACCCGTCGCCTGCTAAGCGAGCGTGCTCTCGCGTTTGATACGCTAGAGGAGCAACTCACCGCTGTAGAACAGGCGGGCAAGACTACTATGCTCGTCGCCATCGATGGCGAAGTCGCGGGGCTGGTAGCCGTTGCCGATACCGTCAAAGTTGGCTCAGCCGAGGCTGTCAGGCAGCTTCAGGCGCAGGGGCTTGCTGTCTGGATGATTACCGGCGACAACCGCAGGGCGGCGCAGGCCATTGCCGCGCAGGTCGGCATTCCAGCCGAGCATGTGCTGGCGGAGGTCTTACCGGAAGATAAAGCCAATCAGGTGAAGCGCTTGCAGGAGCAAGGTCTGATCGTGGCCTTCGCCGGAGACGGCATCAACGACGCGCCTGCCCTGGTGCAGGCCGACGCCGGTATCGCTATGGGAACGGGGACGGATATCGCTATGGAGGCGTCGGACATTACCCTGGTCAAAGGGAATTTGAAAAGCGTCGCCACCGCGCTGGCCCTGTCGCGTGCCACGTTGCGCACCATCAAGCAGAACCTCTTCTGGGCCTTCGCCTACAACGTCATCCTGGTGCCGACCGCCATCCTTTCACCTTTGATCCCATTCTTGAGAATGAATGCGCCCATCTTCGCGGCGGCTGCCATGGCGCTCTCATCGGTGACGGTCGTCAGCAATTCGCTACGGTTACGACGCTTTAGACTCTAAATAGACCAGTGCGTGAAATTGAAAGGAAGACGTAAGATGCAAGATGGACGCAAACCGGATGTGCTGAAACGACTCTCGTACATCGAGGGGCATGTGGCCGGCATACGCAAGATGGTGGAGGAGGATAAGTACTGTGTGGACATTCTGCGTCAAACCTACGCGGTGCGCAAGGCCCTGGAAAAGCTGGAAGCGCTGATCCTGGAAGGACATTTGCGTACCTGCGTGCCGGAAGGAATCAAGGGCAACCGCGAAGAGCAAGTTCTTCAGGAGTTGATCCAGCTCTACGCGATTGCTGGCAACCCGTAGCAAGCTACCTTCCCTTTTTTTCATGCGTAGTCAGCTCGACATGCGTAGTGGAAGAAGGGAGTTCAATTCATATATTCATCCTTTTCGAGTGTAGCTCGCTGCGCTTGCAGCGTGGAGGGGATGAATTGTAGAGAGTACTTTCAGAATGATTCAGATGAATCAAAGGAGGATATGTATCATGGAATCGACGACACTTGTAGCCCCCGACATTTCTTGCGAGCATTGCCAGCACGCGATTGAAGGGGCTGTTGGCAAATTGGATGGCGTAAGTAAGGTCAACGTTGACATCCCGACCAAATCGGTTCATATCAACTACGACCCGCATAAAGTCACACTGACGAAGATCGAAGAGGTCCTCGACGATACCGGATACACGGTAGCGAAGTAACGTTTCGTCCGGGTCTCTCGAATGCTTTGCCGGGGCGGCATGGTCTCTCATCTGCGATCTTGCCGCCCTTTTGTTTAGAACAGTGTATCTTTCATTGCGTCTTTCGCGTTATAATGATAGAGAAGAGTTTATCAGTTTCTATCCAATTATTTATCACTTCTTCTGTCAACCCTGGTACAGGAGAGAATGCCAGTGCCCGCACAACAGCATTCTCCCGGTTCATTCGCAAGGAGAACATCCGATGACGGATAACGTTCCCGTCGAATATGCGCTTGCGGCGGTTATGTTGATGGTGGCTATCGGTTTAGGTTTGCTGACACTGGCGCTTGGCCGTGTGTTTGGGCCAGCCCGACGCCCGCAGCAGAAAAATCCCCCACCTGAGCATGGTGGCAGAACTGGTCACAAGACATGGGTGCAGTTTCGCCTGCGCTACGCAGTGTTGGCCCTGCTCTTCGTATCTTTTGATATGGAAATGGTCTTCATGTTTCCCTGGGCCGTTGTCTTTAAGCGTGATGGATTGATCGCCTTCTTCGATATGTTCGTCTTTGTTGCTATCCTGGCAGCCGCAATTTTCTTTGCCTGGAAGGAAGGTGCTTTTGACTGGGAATACTAACGCCGCCGCAAATACACAGCATACAGAGTTTGCTCAGTTGAGACAAACGCCCTGCCGGTATTTTGTTATCGACGGTGGCAGTGGCGCTCACGTGCTCGCGGCATTATTAGAGCGCCATCCCTATGCCAGGCAGGTCGCCTCACCGCGCCATGCCAATCTGCTGCTGGTGATTGAGCCTACCAGTCAAAAGCTCTCTGCCGCCATCGTAGAGCTTGCCCGGTCGCTTCCACGTCCCGCCCGCGCGCTGATTGTGGGCGAACCTGAAGCCGGGTACGACAGCGCTTCAGGAACTGACCGCTTTCGTCTTGAAGATCTCCTTCCCGGCGCGCGTCGTATCATCCCAACCTCGGTAGCATCTGTTCTTGAAGCCATACTTAACCCGGCGAAATCGACAGAACTCGCGGTTATCGATCAGCCGGGAGTAGATGAAACCACCATTCAGCTTCCACAAAAGCAAGAGCAGGAATTGGCAACAGAACTGGTTGTGCTGAGCCTGGGGCCGGTTCAACCATTCACGGCGGGGCCACTGCGCCTTTTGCTCATCTGTGACGGTGAGCAGGTCTTCTCTGCGCGGGTCGAAGCAGGCTATGCCTATCGCGGTATTGCTCAGTCCATGACCCGGCTCGATTGGCAACATGCGCTCCATAGCGCTCGTCGCCTCGACCCGCTTGCGCCAATCGCCGCGCAGCTCGCCTACGTGAACGCGATTGAACAACTGCAAAAATGGCAGTCACCACCGCAGACGCTGAGCTTGCGCGAGGCCGCCGTAGCGCTGGAACGTGTGGAGAACGTCCTGTGGTGGCTCGTGCGTTTCGCCAACGTCCTGGACGACCCTGCGTTGACCACGCGCTCCTATCGCCTGGCAACCCGCTTTGCAGATCACCTGTCACACTTCTTTCGACAGGCCCCATCTACCTGGATTTTGCCACAATATACTATTTCCACCCCGGTCATAGCGGGTAATACAGCGACTATAACGCACCTGGGACAGCTTGCAGGCGAAGTTGAAGCGTTGAAAAGACACCTCGAGCGCAGTCGCCTCTTTGCTCTGCGTGCTCGTGGTATAGGTGTCCTGAAAATCGAAAGCCTCGTAGCGGCTGGCGTGAGTGGACCAGTGCTCCAGGCAAGTCAGCATGGCGAGGGCGATATCCAGAGCCGGCTAGTTGAGCGTCTCGAAGCTGCCATACGTGATCTTCACAGCGCGGTCGAAACGCTGGCAGCGGGAGCATCGGCTCCAGTACGCGCTGCGAACTGGGAGGTGCCTGCTGGCATGGCGCATGTGACGGTCAGGGGGCCACGAGGAGATATTGGCCTGCACCTGGAAAGTTCCGGCGAAGAGAAACCCGCCGGTGTGGAATGGCTGCGACCCTCGGCGGCGCTGCTTCCTCTGCTTCCAGAAATGCTGGCAGGCCAAAAGCTCGCTGATGTGGAAGCGCTCGTCGCGAGTCTTGATCTTGCCATGGCGGAGGCAGACGGATGAACAACATTGTCATTTCACTATTAGTATTGCTCGGCCTGGGTATCGGGATATACGCTATCGCCGTGCTGCAACAGCTCCTGGCAGTTGGCCCCCGTCACATCGGCGCGGCATTTGTGTTGCCAGTAATCGATGCCGCCATGCTGCTGCGTCAGGAAAACTTGCTGCCACGTGGCGCGGACACCTTTCTTTTTCGCTCAGCGCCGTTTATCGCGGTCGCAGTGGTGGCGCTGGTGGCGTTGGTCATCCCGCTTGGGCCAGGCCTGATCGGATTTGATCCAGCTATTGGCCTCTTCTATTTTATCGTGTTGCTCAGCCCGTTTGTTGTGGCCCTCATGAACGCTGGTTGGAGCCAGAACGCCAGAGAAGGCGTATTCAGCACCTTCCGGGCGGCTGCCTACCTGGTCAGTTACGAGGTACCCCTTGGCTTTGCTGCCATCGGTCCCGTCATGGCGGCGCAGTCCCTCTCCATACAGCACATTGTGCGCTCGCAAGCAGGACTCTGGTACGTCACGTGGCAGCCCCTCGGTCTGGCGATCTATGTGCTTGCCGCGCTTTTCATCACCTTTCGCCATCCCTTCGATAGCGCGCTTTCCGGCAGCGAACTGGAGGGTGGTGTGCTCGCGGAGTATTCTGGCCCGCGTTTGCTGCTCTTTAAGGCGGCGCTCAACGCGATTTTCCTCATCTTAATG